>NZ_JBLZFZ010000025.1:0-94219 GCF_050753385.1 Pantanalinema rosaneae CENA516 | reverse complement strand
TATACACGGTATCATCTCTGCTGCCGTCATCCACTAAAATCACACTATCTACCGTATGGTGGGGCAGGTCGTCGTAAGTTGTTTTAAGGGTTTTAGCCGCATTATACGCTGGCATCACCACAACTACACGGCGCTGGAAGAGAGTAGGGTTAGGATTCATAAACTCCATTCAAAATAAATTGGTAGCCAAGCAGACCTTTGAAACTTGATGCGAGGAAGGCATTGAAGGCATGAACCGGAAACAATAACTTCCCTTCACCAAACAGAGGATGAACCAGCGGCAGCGGTACAGGAGTCACACCAACAGACTGTAGACGAATTCCACAGTCTAAGCAAAGCTGACGTGCTGTCCGCAGTGTAAAGAAGCGGAGATGGGTGCGATCTAAAATGCCTCGATCAGCATAATCAAATCGTCCTAATAATAAACCCAAGCGAACATACAAATGCGCAACATTGGGTAGAGAAATAATAATTGGTGTTCCCGGCTTGGCATACTGGTGCAACAAGCGATTCAGAACCACATCAGGATCGGGCAAATGTTCTAATACATCAGCCAAAACGATCGCATTGGGGGGGTGCTCTAGGGGCAGATCAAACTTAGTATTCAGGTCGGCTTGATAGACCGCATCATAGTGCTGCCTTGCTTGAGCAACTAGATCCGAATCATACTCTACCCCGATCAGCCGAAAATACGGTTCGGGCAGAAAGGGTCTGAGGAAGCCAGCGGCACAGCCAACGTCCAAAACTGTATAGGGCTGAACTGAAGCGATCGTAGCCCACCGTCGCAGCAATGTTGAGATCTGGGAATGCGACGAGTACCGATCCTGCTTAAACAGATAGGGAGAATCTCCTTTCATGGCTGCCAAATTACATCACTCACCACTTCAATGACTTTCTACCTGACGATGACCAGACCGCCTATCTACGACACTGCTTCTAGCACAGGGGTCGCCGCTGTTGGTAAAGAGCCTAATTTCCTGGTGCAGCCAAAGGGATGCCAGGAGGTTCGGTACACAACGGTAACAGAATCAGTAAATACTTTACACAAATTTTGTGGTTGAGCGTTAAGAAAGTTGAAAATTAATGTTCGTTGTGCCAGAGGCAACTGATCAGGATGAACGACCAGATAGCCAATTTGTTCCTGTTGAATCGTTTTCTTGAGGTCTGCGGCGATCTCTGGACTTGGAATCACTGGCTCACCTGCCAGCAAGCGAAATAAGGGTGAGTCAGTGTAGTGCTGAAACACCTCTAGCCCATCCCGGGTCAGCATACCACTTAGCGATCGCTTATGATGCTCGACTGCATACTGCTGCAATGTTGCTCCAGTACCCAAGGTTTGCTCCGAACTCAGTGATTTCAGCCCAAATGGAACCTCCAAAACAGCATAATCTCCCCCTTCCTGACCGATCGCGGTATATGCGGTTGAGTCATTCCAGGGAATCGTTGGGGGAGCAGGCTGAAGTACAATCGCCAGGATCAAAATCCCTACGGGTATGAACGGCAGTACAACTCGAAATGCTTGTCCCTGCCGTTGTTTAGTTTTCCAGCACACTGGTAAACAAACCGCGACTAACCAACACCATCCCATACTGGCAGAAGCGAACCAATCTACAGGAGTGAACCAGCTTCGCAGATCTAGTAACCAACCTGTTGCAGCAACACATCCTAAGACTAAGGTCACACTAGTAATGCTTGCCCATGACAATACTTCATTTATCGGTTCGATGAGAGTTCCAGAACTGATACGATTTGAGGTCACCATTCTCCAGTTCAAGCCAACTAATCCCATTAATCCTCCCCAGAGGATTACCATCAGGATAATTCCAGCCGACCACTGCCATATACCTGCTGGCAACGTGATCGCTTGAGACTCTGGAGCTAGACTTGCCCAGGTTTTTAGAATGCCTGGTAAGGGATACACCATAATCACAGCAAGTACCACAAGAGTCTGCCACAATACCGAGTTGAACAACCAACGACGATCGCCTGGGACAGAGCGGAACAACCCAATCGCAATATAGGGTAGCCACACAACCAGGGCTGATATAGCAAGTTGAACACTGGTAAAAATAGCCCCTAAGCCAATTAATGCCAGTCGCCAGCCCAAACGGTTTGGGTGAGGGGTTGTCCGCATAACGTCCCATGCCCAACATCCCAAGGGAATCCAACCTAAAGCCATCAAATCTGGTCTTCCCTGGAACAACTGATAGGTCATGACCGGACTAAATGCCCATAACACTGCACAAAAACTTGCCCAAAACCTAGGTACCTGGCAATATCCAAGATAGGCAAACATTGACCACCCTGTAAAAAGGATGGCAATCACATAGAGTAGGTTAAATGCTAGAGGCGCGTTAAATTGCAGCCCTCTTAGTCCGGCATAGATCAAACTGCCGATTGGAGATAGGAATAACAACAAATTTTGCTGAAACGGAGTCGCCACATAATCAGTGATCATCCAATCGTAATTCAGCCAGATAGCACGTTGCAGCCACCATAGTGACCAAACGGTAAAACTGCTACTCTGACCAATTAGACCAATCGCGAACTGACCAAGCACTTGCCATAACCATAGTCCAGCAATTATTACTAAAGGTGCGATCGCCCATCCAATCGCATAGGTGCGCTCAAACAATTTGCGCCATAATCTCAAATTGCCGGATAATTTTGTGAACTTGTTATTAAGTATAGACAAGCGATTCATGCCTCATTCTGCTGATACGGTTTCTGTATATCGTCGCACTCAACGGCGCTCTCTACTCATTACCATGCTGATCTATTGGATATTGGTAATGGGTATCTGGGGAGTTTTTGCCTTTGATCGTGGGTTGCCCTTTGAAACCAGTTTTCCTGTTGCCTGTCAGAACAACTTACACGATTGCTTGAATTATGCAGATGAATTACGCCCATACAATAGTCTGTTCTTAGGATTAGGATACTTGCTTGGGTTTGATAATGGGAGCTATGTCACTTACCAACTGTTATATGGCTTTCTATGGTGGGGCAGAGGAGTCTTAATTTACTTAATCTTCCGCCGATTATTTCCTGAGTCTTCCCTCTTCAGTTTTTTAGTGGGAGCATTGGTCATCGTCCATGCTTCTGATGGAGCACTCAATTGGATTGGACAACTCCATCAGTTTGGTTTCATCTTTTTGTTTATCTTAGCCGTTTATCTCTTACTAGAAAGTTGGTTAGCTCAAAGGGCAAGTCATGCTATCACTTTTCTAGTTTTATCTCTACCCGCACTTTACGTTTCATTGTGGACTTATGAAAGTCACTTTTTCCTGGTTATAAGTATCCCAATTCTTCTATTTGTACTGCGACCCAAACTGAATCTACGTTTCATTGCCACAATGGCTATTTGGTATATCATTCCTACAGTTTATGGCTGGTTACAATTTCAGAAGTATCTGATTGCTAAAGTGAATAATTATCAAACTTCGATCGCTCGAGCAGATCTAAGTCTAAACACTATTCTTACAGATATTCAAGCTCACATTTGGCAAAGCCTACAATTTTGGAAATGGTCAAACACCTTATCTATCTATAGCATCGGAAAACTGGCTCCGGTGGTCGCTCTTATATGCGTTTTCGCCTTCGTCATTGGAGCTTATCTTCTATCACCTAACTCAGGATTTCTAGGACTACAATTACCTCCAACTCAATCCTTATGGACTTGCCTTAGCTTAGGTTTTTTATTCCTAATTCTGAGCCTACCGATCTATTTACTAATCGCTGGAAATACAATGTTTTGGCGTACTCAAATGCTGCCAAGTGTAGGAGCGGCTATCTGTTTAGGGTCAGGGATATGTTTGTTGGCAAAAATTTTACCAAAGAAGAAATATCAACCTTTATTTGTTATTATTGCCTGTACCGTGATCGTGTTTTCAGGAGTACGTTCAGGTGTAGCTCTACAAGGTTTTCATGAATATCGCTGGCAAATCCATCGTGCTGTCATGGCTCAGGTCGCTCATCTAGTCCCTAGCATCAAAGACAATACAATGATTTTGCTGACTAATATGCCAAAAGCCTATGAAAAAGATCCTTTTGGTGCTGCAATGTGGTTTGACTTCCCCATACAGTTGCTCTATCCTCGCCGTACAGTTGTCGGTTATTTTATATATGAAAATGGAGATTCAGTAACAGACAATCCGTGGAGCTTTACCGCTACAGGGATGGAGTGGCAACGAAAAGGAATGCCTCAGAAGCTTGACAAAGTTATGTACAGCCAAATCATTGCCTTGCAATACAACTCAGACAGTCAAATTTCCCTACTAGAGCAGTTTCCTCGCGAGCTTTTACCTCAAGCTTTTGACCTAACGGGTTATAACCCGCTACAAAGGATAAAGCAAGAATTTATCCCCGATCGCTCAATTCGGATGTTTGCTAGGTAGATAGATCAATTAATTCTACTACTGCTTTCTAATCTCAAATGGATTCCAGGGCGACCTTAGGCTTGAATTCACAGTTATACTGTTTACGTTTGTTGCTGGTGAACTACTCCTATTATCTTTTAGGTGGTTCAGAGTTTAACCTTTTGTCCAGTTTATGCGAGCCACTGCAAACGCTAAGTTTCAGCAATGATTTCATTATTTGAAGCTTTCAAAATCTAGACTTAATTTGTTGCGTAATTAACAACCATATATGACTAGCCTCCTAGAATCATCTGATCTTCAGCCCACATTAATACGTCGGTCATTAACAGTAACATTAATTGTTTACTGGATATTAGTTATGTGTATATGGGGAGTTTTTGCCTTTGATCGTGGGTTGCCCTTTGAAACCAGTTTTCCTGTAAACTGCCAAAAAGGTTTGTACACCTGCTTAAATTATGCAGATGAATTACGCCCATACAACAGTCTGTTCTTAGGATTAGGATACTTGCTTGGGTTTAATAATGGGAGCTATGTCACTTATCAACTGTTATATGGCTTTCTGTGGTGGGGAAGAGGAGTCTTAATTTACTTAATCTTCCGCCGACTATTTCCTGAGTATTCCTTCTTCAGCTTTTTAATTGGAGCATTGGTCATCGTCCATGCTTCTGACAGAGCCCTCAATTGGATTGGACAACTCCATCAATTTGGCTTTATTTTTCTGTTTATCTTAGCCGTTTATTTCTTATTAGAAAGCTGGCTAGCTCAAAGAGTGAGTCATGCTATTACTTTTCTGGTTTTATCTCTGCCCATACTTTACGTTTCATTATGGACTTATGAAAGTCATTTCTTCTTGATTACAAGCATCCCAATTCTTCTATTCATACTGCGTCCCAAACTGAATCTACGCTTGATTGCAACAACTGTTGTTTGGTATATCATTCCTACAGTTTATGGCTGGTTACAACTTCAGAGATATTTAATCTCTAAAGTAAATACTTACCAAACTTCGATCGCTCGACCAGATCTAAGTCTAAACACTATTGTTACAGATATCCAAGCTCACATTTGGCAAAGCCTACAATTTTGGAAATGGTCAAACACTTTATCTATCTATAGCGTCGGAAAACTAGCTCCAGTGGTCGCTCTTTTGTGCGTTTTTGCCTTCGTAATTGGAGCTTACCTTATATCACCTAAATCAAGCTTTCTAAGATTAAACCTGCCTTCAAATCGAGCCTTATTGACTTGCCTTAGCTTAGGCTTCTTCTTTCTAATCCTGAGTTTACCGATCTATTTGCTCATCAATAGAAACACAAGTTTTTGGCGTACTCAAATGCTGCCAAGTGTAGGAGCGGCTATCTGTTTAGGGTCAGGGATATGTTTGTTGGCAAAAATTTTACCAAAGAAGAAATATCAACCTTTATTTGTTATTATTGCCTGTAGTGCGATCGTGTTTTCAGGAGTACGCTCAGGTGTAGTTCTACAAGGTTTTCATGAATATCGCTGGCAAATCCATCGCTCTGTCATGGCTCAGGTTGCTCACCTAGTTCCTAGCATCGAAGACAATACAATGATTTTGCTCACTAACATGCCTAAAACCTATGAGAAAGATCCTTTTGGTGCTGCATTATGGTTTGACTTCCCTGTACAGTTGCTCTATCCTCACCACAAAGTCGTTGGCTACTTTATATATGAAAATGGAGATTTGGTGAGGGACAATCCGTGGAGCTTTACCGCTACAGGGATGGAGTGGCAACGAAAAGGAATGTCTCAGGAGCTTGACAAAGTTATGTATAGCCAAATCATTGCCTTGCAATACAACTCAGACGGTCAAATTTCACTATTAGAGCAGTTTCCTCGTGAGCTTCTACCTCAAGATTTTGACACAACGAGTTATAGCCCACTACAGAGGATTAAGCAAGAATTTATCTCCGATCGGTCAATCCGGATGTTTGCTAGATAGACGAGTTAGTCTCTAAATAATATTTCTGTACAGACCTTTACCGTGTAGTTACTAACACCTTTATAAACTATAAGAACGATGTTACTATCAACAATTTTTTACCCACGACTAAAAAAAATAGTGCTCAAATTTAGTCCCAAATCTAAAGAAGAAGCTTTCAGCCTTTTTATTTTACTTGGCATTATCATATACTCCTCCTGTATTGCCGCCTATCCTAACCTTACATTACCTTGGTATTTCAACACTGAAGAGTTCCCTTACATTCAAGAAGTTTTAAGATTTATCAAACTCGACTTTAGACAGCAATTTTTTGATATTCCTGGCACACCATTAATGTTCCTAGGAACATTAATCTGGTCAGCTTACTACCGAGTCTATCTAATCCTTGGTTTAACAAATCAATCTCATGGAATCCGGTACTTTTCATTTGAGCATTTGCAATCTCTTTACTTGCTCATGCGATTTATTTCCTATTTTTTCTATGTTCTTTCCATAGTTCTTGCCTATGCAATTGCTCGACGGCTTACCAATCCTATGGGAGGGTTAGTTACAGCTCTTCTACTGGGAGTATCACCAACTTATGGATCAACAATCACTCATTTACGGATTGAACCAACTAACCTTAGTCTAGTGCTTTTGTCTGTTTGGCTTATCCTTAAAGCACTAGATACTCAGTCCTATAGAATCTATCTTATCAGCGGCATCATTGCTGGATTGGCGATGGCAGCCCGTTTTCAGTCTATGTTAGCGATCCTGCCAATTCTACTAGCCTACTGTATTGTTCAGCCAATTGTATTTCTACGAAAAGGGTATCGCTTATTAAACATTGTTTTTTTTGTCGGCATCGCTTCAATCATTTTAGTAGGAGGTTATTTAGCGTTACTTATCAAGCTCAATATCATTGGTAGAACAGGTTTGACTGACCTATTGTTGTTGACACTTAATGAAGAAATATATCCCAGGGCAACTTCGACAGTTCAGAAACTTTGGTTGATTTTATTTGCAATTATAACCACGATTATTGTTCTATTTTTAATTCCTCAAACTAGATCCTTTTTCAAAAAAATTATTTTCTCCTCAGCAACTACTGTTTGTTCTGGATTTGCAATCGGTTTCTTGTTAGGAGTGCCAACAATCCTCTGGAGCGGGAACTATTTTTTAGCCTCGATCGAAATGTTTATTGAAAGGAATAAGCTAGGACAGGTGTTTATCCATAACTTATTCGATGCAATTAAGTTCTTCTTATTTGGCATTAATGTTTGGGATTCTAAAACACCTGAAATTCAATCTGGAGAAATCGGAATTATATATACATATTTACAAGGCTTTCTACTAGTTGCTGGAATTTTAATTATTTTAATTAAGCGAAAGAATCTTCTTTTCCCTATATTAGCGACTGCAACTATTGGAATTCTATCCCAATATGGAAAACTACAAACAACCAGACATTTAGTTGCGTGGTTACCATACTTTCTGATTATCATGGCTGTTCCAGTTGCAAAACTCTATGATTGGTGTTGGCTCTGGCTAGAGAAACGGGGTTATCACAACAATAAACAGTTTTTTCAAGCCTTCAGCTTGTTAACTCTAACAATTATTTTTATCATGACTTTCAAAGTTCAAGTTAGTTCTATTAACTTGGTTGCCAAACACTTTCAGGAAAAATTAGTTCTATTTCCACAAATGGAGCAGTGGATAGCAGAAAATATAGCTGAAAAAGACATGATTTTTCACACTTGTTGTGAGCCAATTAATCAAGATGTCATCTTAGATTGGATGAAACTAAATGGGGTTAAAATTCCATCTGGTATTAAGAGAAGCAAGCGTTCCAAAATCTGGTTTGGCGATAAAGAGGCGTTAATACAAGCGCAAAAAGGTTATATCATTATTTCGGCTAATACATTTCCGGGTCAGTACATCAACTATTATAAAAAAATGAGACCATCTAGTATGGTTGACCCATTTAACGACAAACATTTTTTACTTAGAAAAATTATCGATCCAGGAACGCTAAGTACATATCAAATCTATTACTTCGATTTTCAAAAGGAATCTTTGAAAAGCTAGAGATAAATCACAGAGTTAGGATACTGAATACAAAGCATCCTATGATTCTATTTCCCAACTAAAGAGCACGTAACTAGTGAAAGGGCTAAAAATCTCTACTAACTTTATTTCGATCTATTCTTTGTAATGACAGAATTTCTGTCTCTGACCTACCGTTAATGATGACTTCTGATAAATCTTGTTTTGTCATACCCCAATCGTGATCGTTGACAATAAAAGGTTTACCTGTTTGCTCCATGAGTCGAACGATCGCATCAAATTGATCCATAGTTAATTGGGGGATTTGGAGTTTTTCCAGCCGTTTGTTTAAGGATTGGTCGCGTTCTGCTTGGGGGGTCCAACCAGAGGCATGTTCGATGTGATAAACCCGCATTGGCTCAGGCAAAATCTCTTCCGCAATCCCGGCGTAGTGGGCGATATATAACAACACGGAATCTAAATGCATGGAGAAGATTTCCCATTCTGGATAGCCGCGAATGGCGAACCAATCCGCTTTGGACATTAACGTAAAATCGCCACAAGCATTAGTGTGCAGCTTCGGATATTGCCATAACGGCACAGGAATTTCTTCGATTACCGGTTCGGGTTCAACGATCGCTTCCGGTTCGGGAGGGGGCGGTGGCAATTGTTTCGTTAATAGACCCCGATCGATCAGCCATTCTGTCAAATCCTTCGGTAAGGTTTTAAGAATGGCATCTCGGACAGGGGTAGGCAATAGCTGCTTGTAAATTTTCCGCAGTCTGGCTAACCGGGGCAGGGCGGATTCAGGAATTGATTCATACCACTTGGGTAGTGATACTTCTGGTTCAGCAACCGGTAAGACTGGCTCGATGATCTCGGCAATGGGAATAATTTCTGGTTCAACGGGTTCTAGCTGGAATTCTTCAATGCCGTCCTTGTGGCAAATGCGTAATAAATTCTGACTACAGTAATTTAGTTGCTCTGCGATCGGTGCTTCTAGCGGCACATCAGCGGCGGCATCATGTCGATCGATGCGGTAGGATTTCCCTGGCTGTAGTTGTCGAGCGGCTAGCCAACTGAAGAGTTCGTCAGAAAACAATAAATCAATATTTGTCGCTAAAATAAATTCTCCCTGTGCCCGCCGAATTCCAACATTCTTTGCCAACATTTGAAACAACGGCAAGGATTGGGCATAGCGAAGCTGCTGGTGCAGTTCTGGCGGTACTTCCACAATTCGCACCACACAGGGGCTATCCTCTACCGGAAAGGTTAATGCCTCGCTCAGGTGGGGGCGATCGGGTAACGGATTCCACTCGACAATCAACAGTTCCGTATCCAACTGATAGCGCCGCGACTGTTCAATTAAGCCATTCACAAAGATTTGCATCCGGCGGAGCATGTTGCCACCGTGATTATCATTGCGGGCCGTTGCTACTACAGAGAGATAAGGGGTGTGGGTCATAAAAGGGTGGTGAGTCCAAAGGGTCATTCAACTAGCGAATGCTACTGTTCCGTAATCACCAAACAGCGCTTAAGATTTTTTCAACTATTCAGAAACAGAATATGGGGTGATTTAACAATTGGCAAGCAGTTGGGCGATCGCATTCAACTGCACCCACTGCATCCATCCCCATGACGGTTCTGGTGGTTGTATCGTTCCAGTTTTGAGCCGCTATGAGTCACAATCTTGAACCCTGGCAAACATTAAGTAGTGAGGATATTTATGTTTCTGATCCCTGGCTAAGGTTGTCTGTAGAACAGATTCGATTGCCTGATGGTCGAATTGTCAATGGGTATCACCGCGTCCAAATGCAAGACTATGCCACCATTTTTGCCCAGGTTCCCGATGGTCGGGTGATTGTATTACGGCAATATAAGCATGGGGTCGGTCGAGTCAGCCTGATGTTACCAGGAGGCGGCATTCATGATACAGAAGATCCCCTAGAAACCGCCAAACGGGAATTATTAGAAGAAACAGGCTACACTGCCGAAAACTGGCAACCTCTCACTCGCTTCGTCAGTAGTGCTAATTATCGCTGTAGCCACGGGCATATCTTCACAGCCTGTAATGCCCAAGCGGTGACTGCTCCAAATTCCGGCGATTTAGAGGAGATGGAAACGGTACTGATGACTCCGACGGAACTTTTGAGTGCCGTACAGCAAGGTGAAGTGATTGTGCTAGGGGCGATCGCGGCGATCGCGTTGGCATTAAACCCCTTATTTCGCTAAAGCTACCTCCATCACCGATTTCTCTTTCGGTGGGGTTGACGAGGGGAGTGGGGTGGAGGATACAACCAGAAGTTTAAGATCTGCGTTAGCCAGGGTAGAACCGGGTAGGTTAACAACGCCGAAACCAGCATCACAGACAGGAATAGTGCCAGTAAGGGTGGCAGATCTTTGACCAACGGTTTCAGCAGTGCATCTGCCAGCAAAATTAACGGATAGACTCCCAAAACGCCCAAAATTACCTTTTTGTAATAGGCAGGTTGGGGAAAGGGTTGCTCGGCATTCGGCGGTAAGGTAAACCAGAGTTCCAGACCATCGGGTAATTGTTGGGACGATCGACTGACAAACAAATGCCGTACATTTTCGACCCATTGTTGATAAATCTCCGAGGTTAACCAGGCTTTGAGCTGCTCATAGTGATTAAATTTAACGATCACAACATATTCCGCATGGGCACGATCGCGGGGACGAATCACTTCCACCCCACGAAAGCCAGGAAATTGACGAGCCGCCTGATTCACTTCTTTCACCCAACCCTCATACTCCTGAAGGCAGTCAGGCTTTACAACCTCTGAGATCACCAGGGTAATGGGGTCAGAAGACTGATCAGGATGCGGCATCGGCATAATCGCGGTTGGAAGGGAATGCCTACTATTGTTAATCCAAGTTCGCGATCGCAACAGTACATTGAGACAACTTCCGCACCCTGCCTACATTAACGGCTGGATTGGGCGGTGAGGGTAATACCGGACATCCCCCAGGCATGGAAGAAGCTGCGAAATAATTCCTGACTGGCATCTGTGAGATCGCCATTGCCATCGACCTTACCGCCGGAGATGATCGTGCCGCGATCGGTTTGGAAGACCAGGATTAAATCGCCGTCATCGTCGGTCTGGATGAATAGTTTGCCGTTGGCTAACACTTGTCCCGCGCTACTTAAAACTGCACACCGCATGGCTGATTTGATTCCCCTATGTTGTGTCATCCCTACCCGAAAGTAGGGCGTATTCCAGCATAGAGGAACACGGTCAATAATGGGCAGTCTGGGGTAAGTCAGCTAACCCCCCGCTTCAGCGATCCAAGTTGTCTCCCTCATCTGCCTCATCTGCCCCAACTGCCTCATCCGCTTTCTGGCAAGCAGATTAACCCCATTCCGACAGTGCCGAGTCGGGATTGACCAGACGCAATAGCTTTTGCTTGACCTGGGCATCGAAGACGCTCCACTTCATCTTGGCGTATTCGGCATTCTCGGTGAAGCCGGAGAGGAAGCCGAGGGGAATTTCAAAGCCCCCCGCTTGCAGGCGACCACCGCCAAAGAATTCGCCCTGGGTATCCCGACCGAAGGCTTCTTTAATGAATTCATCAGGATCGAGGGTGATCTTGGTGGTACGGAGGGAGCCGACTACGACTTCAATATCTTCGTCTTCATCGTGGACAATGCCATAGACGACCGCCGTATGGACATTTTCCTCTGTCACCAAAAAGTCAGCCGCTTGAGGGATAGCATCCCGATCGTCGTAACGCAGATACCCTACCCCGGCGATCGAGAAGTTGTTCCGAACGATGCGGTTTTTCAGCGATCGCTCGATTACATCCATCACCTGTTTCGAGCGGGCGGAGAGCAGAACCGCATTGAGCAGTTGAGCATCATAGAAGCGGCTGAGATAGGCGGCGGCAAGGAAATCTTCTTCCTGAGCTTGTCGCAGGGCGTTAGTATCCGATCGCAGCCCATGCATCAATGCTGTGGCACATTTAACATGCTCGTTGGAATTGCTATCGAGCCGGAGTAAGCCAGCCTGGAGATACTGGGTCAGGATGGTGGCAGTGGCGCGGGTGTAGGGACGGATATCAATAAATTCGGCTTTGATATCGCCCTGCATACTGTGGTGATCGATGACCACTGTGATCGGTAGGTTGGCTTCTAGCAGCGCGGGGACGAGTTCGCTAGTAGTGCCCTGGTTATCAATCAGCACACAGCCCTGGTAGACTGAGAGGTCGCGACCTTTATTAATCGGTTGGATCCAGCGTTGCACAGGCAGGTTCGTGAGCTTGACCAGGGCAATGTTCTCCTGGTGGCTGAGGGTGCCTGCATAGATAATATCGGATTGAATCTCGTACTTTTGGGCGATCAGCTTATATGTCCATGCCGAAGAAAGCGCATCGGGGTCAGGAAAGTCTTGTAGAACAACAAGTTGCCGTTCTCCCCGGTGACGTTCTAACGTTTGGCGTAGGGCTTCCACTTTTTGGCTTTGTTCTAGCGATCGGGGAATATCGTAAGCAAAGGGCTGAGCAACAGGGCTGGGAGATTCTTGGATCGGCACAACGACTGGCTGAGAGGTTGCTTCACCCGGAAGTGAGCGTGGGTCTTTGGGATCAGTCTGGGTCGGAAAGGTTTGAGTCAACACACTATTTTGATGGTCGAGCAAGTCAGTTTGCATAAAGAGTCATCACAGGTGAAGAGAGTGGCAAGGGATTCTAGCCATCGTTGCTACACGCGCTCCGTTGTAAGTCAGCGACTAAAAAATTAATCAGTTGTTAACCGACTTAGATCTGATCATCGCAAAAAAACCGGAAAACGTCATAAGCCATGTGATGCATCTCTAAAGATAGAGAAAGCTCTATAGTTGGTGTGGCTCGACGTGATGTACGACTCCCCAACTGACTACCCAGCAAAAACCCCCTACAAGGAAATGCAGAGGGTTAAATGCCGATCACGTATTTGCGCCATTCCTGGTTGACACCGTTCTTTAAGTGTTTAGTCACCTCAAAGTACAAGCCACTGTAGGGTTTGCGCGGGGAAGTATGTAGGGGCATGTTGGCTTCTTTGGGGGTGCGGTTGCCTTTTTTGACGTTGCAGCGCACACAGGCAGTGACGATGTTTTCCCAGGTGTCGCCGCCGCCTCGCGATCGCGGGATGACATGATCGAGGGTGAGGTCATCTCCGGTATAGCCGCAATACTGGCAGGCGTGTCCATCCCGATGGAGGAGATTTTTGCGGGTTAAGGCAATTTCTTTGTAGGGAACCCGGACGTAATGGCGCAGTCGGATGACCGTTGGCAGTGGAAATCCTGAGTAAACATACTTACCATTATGTTCAACCTGTTCAGCTTTGCCTTTTAGGAGAAGGACGATCGCTCTACGCCAACTGGTAATGTTGAGCGGTTCGTAGGAGGCATTGAGTACAAGGACTTTGCCCATCTGATTCGGTTAGATCAAATATTTCCCCAGATGGTAGCACATGAGACGTACCGAGTGCGGAATTTGTCAAGGGAGGGGATGCGGAAGTCTAACGCCCCCCTAGCCCCCCAATTCTGGGGGGATGCGGAAGTCTAACGCCCCCCTAGCCCCCCAATTCTGGGGGGAACTGGATTTCTACGATATGAATGATACGGGCTAGAACAGATTGCAGATCAGTTAAGACTTCTTCGTTGGTAAATCGGAGTACATGATAGCCAAACGATCGAAGCTGTTCTGTGCGGGCATTATCATAGGCTGTTTGTTGAGTATGAACACTGCCATCTACCTCGATTACTAATTTGCAGGATGGACAGTAGAAGTCAACAATGAAGCGTCCGACAGGATGTTGACAGCGAAATTTGAGTCCAGCAAGCTGCCGTTTTTGTAAAGCACCCCATAATTTGGCTTCGGCAGGAGTGAGATGGTGGCGCAGATAACGAGCGGCTTGCTCTGTCTGCTGATTCGTACCCCGAATCCTAGAAGAATCTTTTGGCATCAGTAGAACGCTGACATCATTTTTCTAGAGTGCCCTGAAATTATCAAAGTTCCCCAGAATTGGGGGATTTAGGGGGCTGCTCAGTCTCAAACTTAAATAGGGCAGACTAACCATTCTTCTTGCCCCCCTAGCCCCCCCAATTTTGGGGGGAACCAGTCAATTCAAAGTCCCCCAGAATTGGGGGATTTAGGGGGCTGCTCAGTCTCAAACTTAAATAGGGCAGACTAACCATTCTTCTTGCCCCCCTAGCCCCCCCAATTTTGGGGGGAACCAGTCAATTCAAAGTCCCCCAGAATTGGGGGATTTAGGGGGCTGCTCAGTCTCAAACTTAAATAGGGCAGACTAACCATTCTTCTTGCCCCCCTAGCCCCCCCAATTTTGGGGGGAACCAGTCAATTCAAAGTCCCCCAGAATTGGGGGATTTAGGGGGCTGCTCAGTCTCAAACTTAAATAGGGCAGACTAACCATTCTTCTTGCCCCCCTAGCCCCCCCAATTTTGGGGGGAACCAGTCAATTCAAAGTCCCCCAGAATTGGGGGATTTAGGGGGCTGCTCAGTCTCAGGTTGCAACAGATCAGTTCTAACTTATGCTGTAACTCTGATTAAGAGGACGTTAGGGTGAGGATAGGGAGGCGGGTGGGGGAAAAGTCATCCGTTACGTGATTGACCAATTGGGAAAGGGCATTTATCCTGGCAGCGATCGCTGTTTGGTGTGTTTGGTGTGTGAAGGAGTGATTGACGATGCTGAGTTGGGATCAGAGTTCGAGTATTGCCAGGATGCGGCAGGATCGGGCGTGGGTAGAGGTGGATCTGGGGGCGTTGGCGCATAATGTCCGGCAGATTCGGGGGTTGTTGGGCAGTCGGACGGCGTTGATGGCGGTGGTGAAGGCAGATGCCTATGGACATGGGGCGACGACGATCGCGCAGACGGCGTTACGGTCTGGGGCGAGTTGGTTAGGGGTGGCGACGATTCCGGAGGGGATTGAACTACGGGAGGCGGGAATTGACGCGCCGATTTTGGTGTTGGGGGCGACGTATACGGCGGAGCAGATTCGGGCGATCGCGCGGTGGCGGTTGCAGCCGACGTTATGTACGCCGAAGCAGACGTTGGTGTTTGCGGATACGCTGGCGCGGATGTCTTCTACCGATCGGTTATCGGTACATCTGAAGTTGGATACGGGGATGTCGCGGTTGGGGACGTTGTGGACGGAGGCGACGGAATTTGTCCAATTAGTGCAGCGATCGCCGCAGTTGCAGATTGCCAGTGTGTATTCGCATTTGGCGACGGCGGATGATCCAGATCCGAGAATTATGCGGCAGCAACAGCAACGGTTTGACTCGGCGGTGGCGGCGATTCGGGCAGCGGGAATTCATCCTGCGAAGTTACATTTGGCAAATTCGGCAGCGACGTTGGCGGATGCGAGTCTGCATTATGATCTGGTGCGGGTGGGGCTGGCGATGTATGGGTTATATCCAGCGCCCCATTTGCGGCAGGTGGTGGATTTGCAGCCGGTGTTGCAGGTGAAGGCGCGGGTGACGCAGGTGAAGACGTTACAGCCGGGGACGGGGGTGAGTTATGGGCAGTCGTTTGTGACCGATCGCGAGATGCAAATGGCGGTGGTGGGGATTGGTTATGCGGATGGGATTCCCCGGAATTTGTCGAATCGGATGAGTGCGTTGATTCGGGGGCAGCGGGTGCCGCAGATTGGGGCGATTACGATGGATCAAATTATGTTGGATGTCAGCCGGGTGCCGGAGATCCAAGCGGGTGAGGTGGTGACGTTGTTGGGGCAGGATGGGCAGGAGGCGATTTCGGCGGATGATTGGGCGGCAACGTTGGGAACGATCGCTTGGGAGATTTTGTGCAGTTTTAAGCATCGGTTGCCCCGGATTGCGGTAAGTCAACCTTTGACAGATTCTCCGGCGTTATCGAATCCGTCAGCGAGAGGATGAATCTGCTTTAAACTTGCGAGAACATATAGTTGCGAGTCTCAAGAAAACGGTAAGGAAGGAACAATTCCAAGTGGTGTTCCTTCCTTTTTTTATGGGTAATGGGGTTTAATCAACGACTAAATCACGGAGAAAGTAGAAGCGATCGGTTATAGACTAAACACAGTTTTAAGAACTTTGATTTTTGTTGTGTCAATGCCACACTCAAGCTTGGTAATAGGATTTAAACTTTTCCATTTCCCTTTATTGGTCGTGAAAATAGTATCAGCCGTTTTATCAGGATCAAGCTTATCAAAACCACCTATTTTGTAAGTTGACAAGTAGTTTAGCCGTTCAAAGATTTCATCTCTCGAAGCTTGCTTGATACTAATTGTCTCTGGTGCAGGTGGGATCTGCACTGCTGACAAGAAGAATACTTTGTCTAAAGCATCAAGCTTTTTACCCTTAGTAATACCACATTTCAACTTAGTAATCGGGTTAAAGTCAGACCAGCTTTCTCTATCTGCATCTTCAATACGATTAGCGGCAACGGTGACATCTAATCCTTTTAAAGCACTACCTGGTTCTGCTTCTAAATATCTTAATGCAGCAACAATAGAATCTCTTGATGCTGTATTGAGATTGACCTTCGGTAGGGTTTCCTTCGCTAAAATCTTTGCTTGTTGGATTAGTTGAGGATTGGATTCAATAATAATGCACCAAACCCTTTCAAGTTCAGCTTGTTGTGCAACAGCGTAAACAAAATGATTGCTAACAACTCGATACTGATGATCACCAGACTTTTCAACGATGATTGGCATCCAGTTTCTACCATCAGAATTGAGGATTGCCTCTGCTGCTGCGTTGACTATGAACTCAGATTCATAAGTTGGTTCATCGGAAATAATTTTTTCCAAGGGCAAATGCATTAATTCGCCAGTATCATCAAATTTACTCATGCAAAAAATACTCCTTAGCAAGACCTAGATAATGTTCGGCAACAGTAGCATGGATAAAGGCGGCTGGAATATGAGAAAAAGTTGCATTCGCAACAGTAGCGTAGCCAGGTATTTTATAGACAGTTATATCGATATTTCCTTTCTTTGCTTTTGGATAGAAATAAGGCATCAAGTCAAACCCTTCCTGTTTTGCCTCAGTTAGGATTTTTTTAATTTCAGTATTAGCTGTTACAAGTGCTGGATCTGTTACCTTTTCACCATTAAAAAATATTGGTAGGGCAATTGGACCACCATCCTCTCTGATTTCTTTAATTGATGGGATAAAGTTTCTAATTACCCTAGCGGCATTATGGAGAGAGTTCAAGCCATTATGTTTAGTTGGAATTAAAACTACATCAGCAGCATGAATACTACTCTGACTAAAAAATAGCCATTGAGTGGGGCAGTCGATCAAAATGTAGTCATACTCGTTAGTAAAAGCCTGAATCAATTCTCTTAATCTCTTAACTGTCTTCTCAATCTGCTTAATGTTTTCGTTGAATTCTTCCATTTTGGGATCTGCTGGAATGATATCAAACAAATGTCCAGATTTCCCAGATCTATTTGTGTAGATAAAAGGGACAACAGCATCTCGTATATCCAATTTGGTATCTTTGAGGCAATCGGATAAACAAACTTTACCTGAAGCAGATTTGAGTGATCTTGTTAGATCAGCTTGCGAATCAAAATCGACTAGAAGGACTTTTTTATCTCTCTTTCTAAAAATTGCAGCTAGGTTAAGAGCTGTAGTAGTTTTCCCTACACCTCCCTTGTTGTTGTAAACGCAAATGGTTAAGGCTCTAGGAGGATTCTCAATTAAAGATCTGATCCGTGAAATTATGCTGTCTATATTATTTCTTTTAATAAGCTCACTAGGAGTTGCCGGAACGACTACTTTTCCATGTCGGCGAAATAGTTGAATATGAGTTGAGTTGGTTATAATCCCCCATTGTACTGTTTTACAATTGGGGGCAAGCAGATACTTCTGGAGTTGAGCTTTTGTACTCAAATATTGGCTTGTCCCTTCTGCTAAGTTAATATTCCGTCCTTTGATCTCAACAAGTACATAGGGATTAGTTTTAGAAGATAGAAAAACATCACCATCAGTATTTTTTCGGGCAGCGAAATCTACAGAGTCTCCTCCTTTACCTGTCTTAAATTCAGGGTAGCGTTCTTTTTGCCCAAATCCTAATGCTTCTAGAAGAGGTTCCACAAATAGCTGCTTAACAATTGATTCCTCAGCCGTTAGTGGGATATCATCTAAAATTTGGCTCCAATTCATCGTGCTACCTTGCCTATGATGTATGCCTGTTTACCAAAACACTGAGATAAATGCGAATCATCTTTTCCCTCGATCAGAATGCCCGTGATTTCTCCGGGACTAACAGGACTTTTTTATAGAAAATTCACTTTTTGCATGAATTTAAGGTGAAGTTGTTTCCCAATTCCTCACCTTAACCGCATGATTACCAGGTCGTCCCCCCGATCGTCCTACCCTGGCGTAACGACTTATACTCACCGCGATCGTCAGCTAGCTCCGCTTCAGCTAAATTCGTACAATATCTTATAGACATCGGTTCTGGCAGACGAGCTTCTTGAATTGTGTGCTTGCCGATCAACCCGACTCTGATGATTTACGGGTAATCAAATAGACCAAGAACCCCAATGCTGCTTAACCCTCAAAGCATCAGCCCTGAATGTTTGAGCTTAGCGGCTGAATGTTAAACATTAGCGGCTGAATGTTTTTGGTTAGCGCGTGAATGTTTGAGCTTAGCGGTTGAATGTTTTTGGTCAACGCGCGAATGTTTGAGCTTAGCGGCTGAATGTTTGAGCTTAGCGGCTGAATGTTTTTGGTTTAGCACCCTAATTCACTAAAGGGCGATCGTGGGTCAATCGGCTCTGCTCCCTCCACCAACCCCCACATACGCGAAGAGGCACTGATGACAGCGCCTCTAGGTAGGGTGTTCAGTTTTTGGACAAAGTGCATAGCGTTGATCAAACCTCATTTAACAACTTCAGTAGCCATCAACAGACCGCAAACACACATTTAGGGAAACCGTAGAACCACAAATAATGGTTAAAAGCCAGTCTTCGAGTCAGTCACCATCTATCAAACCGTGTGGAAGCGTAACCGTAACCTGTCGTAGTTTGGCATTGACGCCCCTAATACCCCCAGCCTTTTTCCCTTTCTAGGAACCAAACAAGAGATGTGAGGTCGTCCACTGCCGATTCATCGGTCTTACATCAACTGTGGACCGGGTTCCAAGCCCCACTGATGCTTGAGGAACTGCTTGTACATGTTTTCGCGCACAATCATTTGCTCATACAGCTTCACCAGGAAGTCTTGGGCTTGTTCGCGACTCATCTTCTGCACTTGAGACTCAAACGACTTGATACTGAATTGTTGTTCCAGTGAAAGTTCTACTGTGTGATCCATAGCTAACTCCAGGTATGAGAGAGTACGTAGATTGAACGTAGACGATATCCGCAGTTCTGAATGTTCAGATTTAACGGTTCAGAAAGGGGACACTTGTGATCTTCGATCGGGGGGTTGGGTTAATAGTTCCCTGTAACTCCAAATCTCTATCACTTGTATTACAGAAGATAACAAGTATTTGACTAAAGTGACCATACCCCCCTTGGGTTAGTCCGTTTGGGATATCCCTACTTATTTACTCTTGATCTACGTCCCGCGATAGGCATTTATGCAGAAAAACTCTACCTTTCAGCCCTTTTCGCTCCAGCGATCCCCACCCAGGCAACTACCGCTCAAATTTCAACACTTCCTGACTTTTGCCCAAAATACGTGCTTGCAGACTTGAATTTAGCTAATCTAGTGGATTTGGCAATTCTATCTATCGAAATAGCTGGGAATATCCTTTGATCTCCAGCCTAAAGGACTATCCCCCCCTACAAACCCACCTTCCGGCAGAGATACGCCTCTGTACCTGTAACGCCAGTTCTCTAGCCTGTAACGCTTTCCATCAATTTGCAAATAATTGTGGAAACCCGTTGCGATCGACCTTCAGATCCCCTGTTCCCTCTATTTAAATGAGTAGATTTACTCGATCGGTTTTCTGCTCACATTCAAAGTCCCCCAGAATATAGCCTGCGGCATCGTAGCACACCCTCCCTACTGCCCCCCTAGCCCCCCAATTCTGGGGGGAACTGGACTTTGATGGTCTGGATGATCTGAGATAGAACGGATTGTAGATTGGTTAAAACTTCTTCGTTAGAAAATCTCAGTACATAATAACCAAATGCTTGAAGCTGCTCTGTTCGTGCCTCATCATAGGTTATTTGTTGACTATGAATGCTGCCATCTACCTCAATTACCAATTTATAGGCTGGACAGTAAAAATCAACAATGAAGTGCCCGACAGGATGTTGACACCGAAACTTGAGTCCAGCTAGTTTGCGATTCTGTAAAACGTTCCATAATCGCGCTTCAGCAGGCGTTAATTGTTTCCGAAGACGGCGAGCCGCTTGTTCTGTCTGCTGGTTCGTACCTCGAATTCTAGGAGAATCTTTGGGCATTCGTAGAGTTACTTAGCTTGTTCTTCTAGAATGCCCTAGTTTCCACCATAACCCCGAGCACAATTTAGGAGGCAAATAATTCTGTCAAAGTCCCCCAGAATTGGGGGATTTAGGGGGCTGATTAACCTGTCACTCAAACAGATAAAGACGGATATGCACAGATTATTACTAGAGCACACCCTCCCTTCTGCCCCCCTAGCCCCCCAATTCTGGGCTACCGTGTATACATAAGTGATCAAATCTAGCCGAAGCACTGACGAACCGCCCCCCAACCCCCAATTCTGGGGGAGCCAAAGTATTCAAAGTCCCCCAGAATTGGGGGATTTAGGGGGCTAAAAGGATGTAAACGAAGTCACCCTCGATTTGTGTGTACACAGTAGCCCAATTCTGGAGGGAACTCAAAACAACCAATCATTCTCTCTGGCTAAACCACCCGATTCTGGCGGATACACTCCTGATACCAGTGGAAACTCGCCTTCGGAATCCGGCGTTGCGTCTGGAAATCCGTATACAACAAACCAAACCGCCGATCGCGCCCCCACGCCCACTCAAAGTTATCCAGCAACGTCCAGATAAAATACCCCCGTACCGGATAACCTTCCTCCACGGCTCGATGCACTGCCTTCAAATACTGCCGCAAATACAAAATGCGATCGGCATCCAATACCTCACCTGCCGCCGTTAACTCATCCTCCACCGCACAACCACTTTCCGTCATGACGATCGGTAATTCGGGTCGATCTAAGATCTCGCGGACATGGCGAATCGCCCAATACAACGACTCCGGCACAAACCATAACCAGGGCATGTGGAGTCGCGGGTAACTCTTGGGATAATTCAATACCTCATAGCCCTGATCATTATTTGCTGCCCGCACATAGCTGCCTGTATAAATATTCAGTCCGAGCCAATCTAACGGTTGGTGAATGATCTCCAGATCCCCCGGTTGAATCTCTGGGGCATCGGCACCCAATTTTTCTAGTAACACCGGGCTATAGGCTCCCGTCAATGCCGGATAAATAATGCCGCCATTTGCCCAATTCGTCGGGAAAGCTGCCTGAGCCGCCGCAATATCCGCCGCCGATTCTGTTAATGGTACTGTCACCCCTGGATTGTCTACTAACGCCACCTGGCAGGGTTGGGGGGATGCGGCTCGAATTGCCTGACAGCCTAAGCCATGCGCCAACAAAGCGTGATGAGAGGTTTGCCACACCTCTTTACTGTGACAGACCTTGGTGCCCGGAGCATGGGCGGGAATTTTGTCGGCATCATAGCCCAGATGGGTAAAGCAGGAAATTTCATTAATCGTCATCCACGACGTGATGCGATCGCCCAATCGACTCACGGTTGCCGTGACATAATCCGCAAAATCCTGTGCCATCTCTCGACTGCGCCAGGAACCATAGCGTTGTTCTAACGCCTGCGGACTATCCCAGTGAAATAGTGTGGCATGGGGGGTAATCCCATGCTGCAACAACGTATCCACTAACCGCCGATAAAAGTCCACTCCGGCTTCATTCACCTGCCCCCGTCCATCCGGAATAATCCGGGGCCAGGCAATACTAAAGCGATAATGCCGGATGCCTAACTCCGCCATCAGTTTGACATCACTTTCATACAGGTGATAGTGGTCGCAGGCGATCGCTCCGGTATCTCCATGCAACGTGCGTCCCTTCGTGGCGCTAAACGTATCCCACACACTCGGCTTCCGCCCATCCTCCTGTACCGCCCCTTCAATCTGATATGCTGCCGTCGCCGTACCCCACATAAAGTCGGCGGGAAAGTTATAGCTCGTCATCGTCCACCGTCCTGCATAAACCTATCGTTCCAAATCTAATAACTGAGTAAGCAGACGTTACCCTACATCGCTGGAGACAACACACGGTACGAAATCAGTTTTGCGATCGACCCTGGGTTGTCCTCTCCAACTTAACCATTGCGGACTCTGTTGTGCTTCAAGCTTGCCGCAAATCACTTTGAACTTGGGTAATTCGGTGCATCCCATTTCAACAACCTCTTTACCCCCTAGTAGGCACTATGTTCTCTACACAATCCGCCCAAAGTACATTGCCCTTACAAAATCAACTGAATAGCCCCCTGGTTGGTAGCCTGACGACTCCGGATCAAGTTGGAACACTCAGCGATCCGATCGGGAATCAGACCCTATTTCATGCCAGTGCCGGTGATTTAGCAACCCAATCCTTAGTCACGCCCATCTCCAACTACTCCAATCTGGTATCCCCGGTGGTGACGCTCGACCCATCGATCATCGTTTGGTTTTCCGACAACACGATGGCAGGGGCAACTCAGGTAAGCAGCCTCAGCAGCGTCCAAACCTTTAACAACTTTGTCGGCTCCAGTGACACCCAGGATTACTATCGCTTCAATCTGGCGTATGGTGGCAGCTTTAACCTCTCCCTGACCGGACTATCGGCTGATGCTGATGTCTATCTGATGAATAGTGTTGGCAGTGTCATTGCCAGTTCTACCCGCAGTGGTGCCCAGGACGAAGCGATTAACGTCGCAGGGCTGGCGGCTGGCGATTACTATGTCCGAGTGTTTCAATTCAACGGCGACACGAACTATACGTTGCAGCTATCGGGAAATAACCCCAGTAACCTGCTACCTGTAGAAACCAACGTAGGACTGCTCTCGGGTACCCAAACCTTTAGTGGGTACATGAGCAACTTGAACACTGCCGATACCTACAGTTTCAGTGTGATGGATGCCCTCACCTGGAACGGCTGGATTCCCACCTGGCAATCTACCAACATCAATATCACCCTGAGTGGTCTGAGTAGCGATGCCGATGTGCGGTTAATTCGGGATGCCAATGGCAACGGCATCATTGATGGCAGTGATGTGTTAACTGGTTCTTATCGCAGTGGTAGTGTCGCAGAATGGATTAGTTCTTCCCTCAGTACAGGCACTTATTTTGTCCAAGTTTATCAATACAGTGGCAACAGTAACTATCACCTCAGCATCTCGACTGGTGACTGGTATAGCCAAAACCTGAGTGATGCTGGCATCATTGGCGAAGCTCGGTATGCTGCCAGAGATGGACAGATCAGCCGGAATGACATGATGGCGATTCTGCGGGAAACGAAGGACTATGGCACGATCGATGCCACTGAAGTCACCGACCTGCGCCGTCTGCTCAGCGATCGTGGGTATCTGATGCCCGAACATGTGCGAGTTCTCACCAACAAAACCATCAATGGGAATGTCGCCAATACTCGATCGGGCATTGGCAACTTGTTTGCCGGTAGTAGTGCCACACAAATGGAAAACTTAATTGGTAAGTGGTTCCTGGGCAACGATCGACCCACGGCGATCGCTTACAACAAATCCACGGCTTACGGCTATCAATATGTCAGTGGTTCCCTATTCCAGGGTGGCATTAGCGCTCAGGATGTGCAGCAACAGGATGTCGCGGATTGCTACTTTATGGCAAGCCTGGCTGCAACTGCCGCACAAAATCCCAGCAACATTTCCAGCCTGTTTATCGACAACTATGATGGAACCTATACGGTGCGCCTGTATAACAATGGGGTGGCGGATTATGTTACGGTCGATCGCTATCTCCCGGTGAATGCCTCTGGTAATGCGGTGTTCGGTGGTTGGGGGGGTGGACATTACTCCAGTTCCAGCAATGAGTTGTGGGCAGCCCTACTCGAAAAAGCCTATGCCCAATTCAATGAGGAAGGCTGGATCGGTCAAGACAATACCAACTCTTATAACGGCCCGTCCTTCTCCTCCCCGATCGATGCTGGGATTGGCTGGGGTTACACTAACGTCGCTCTCAGTCATGTCACAGGGGTTAATGCTGGCTGGTCATCTAACATGAATACGACCAACATTCTGAATGCCTTTAACGCCGGTCGCCGGATTGTCTTGAACGATTCCAGCCATGCCTATGCCGTCATTGGTTACAACAATGCAACGAATCGCTTCATTGTCTACAACCCCTATGGCAGCACGACACAGTATACCCACGCTCAGTTAGCCAGCACCTTTAGTGGTTGGGCAGCCACCAACAGTTAAGACCGCTTCCTGCCTCCGCTTATCCTCCTGTCAGGCTACGGTGTACACACATCTCCTTAACCCCTTCAAACTCCTACATTTAGCCCCCCTAGCCCCCCAATTCTGGGGGGAACTTAGGATCCAAAGTCCCCCAGAATTGGGGGATTGAGGGGGCTAAAAGGATGCAAACGAAGACAGACTCAACTGGTGTGTACACGGTAGCCCGAAGCATCGGTATCAACCTTGAATTTTAACAAGGTGCTGACCTGAAGGCTTCGCCCCATCCCCATCCTCTCGTCACCGCTATGCTGAAACTTCTCCTGTTACTCTCATCTACTGCAATTAGTTTATGCCTCTGTAGTTGCAGTAGTTTGGCTGGTAGTTTTTCTATCTCTACAACCCCTCAACCCACCATGTCGCAAACTATCTTTCAAACCGTCACTCTGCAAGCCCGAGAAGAACGTCGTGCCCCGATCGGACTGGCGACAACTCCCGCTTCCCGGCAACCTCCGGTCGATCGCTATTTGGGGTTTGCCAATGTGTTTCTCACCCTGACCAATCCTGAGCCACGCGATACGACGATCGTGATCCGGCGGATTGAAATTCGCAACGTCAAAACTGAAGCCGTATATCTGACAACTCCTTCTCCTACAGTGATTCGGTTACGCCCATTAGAAAACTCGGTCAATGATGTGCATTTGATCAATAAAACCGGATTTCCAGGGCAGGATCCGGTCAAAGCCGTAGTCTACTACGAAGTTGAACAACGTCCTGGCGTGATTGAATCTCAACCTGTCGCTGTCACTCGCTTATAGCCATCCCCACTCCATAACCCAGGGTAAACGCTCCAATCGGTCACTCAATTCAACTCACTGATAACCACCCCGACATTCCCCTCCAGGAACGTGCGGGGTTTTAACAACTTCAGATCAGTCCTACCGAGAAACTGGTGAGAATTTGGGGCATTGTACGGGCGAACGACCGCTTGCCCCTACCAAAAATTGCCAATTGTCCGGTAATTTCTATTCTGGAAATCACCTCATCACCCTCATCACCCTCATCACCTCATCACCTCATCACCTCATCACCTCATCACCTCATCACCCTCATCACCCTCATCACCCTCATCACCTCATCACCCTCATCACCCTCATCACCTCATCACCCTCATCACCCTCATCACCTCATCACCTCATCACCCTCATCACCCTCATCACCCTCATCACCCTCATCACCTCATCACCTCATCACCTCATCACCTCATCACCTCATCACCCTCATCACCCATAACAAAACGGGTGTGCCACCTTAATGCAACACACCCGATATTAAGCTGGAAGTGTAGTTTGCAAGGACGGGTTGCGGTTAGAACCGTAGTACCTCACGATCGTAGTCGTCCGGTAAGGGATTAATCTCCCAAACCAAGCCTTCACCCGGTTCGACTGCCACTTCCACATACAGTTCTGTGGTGTCACTGGTAGCAGCATCTTCGTTATCAGGAAAGGCTTGCAGATCTTCAGTTAGCAGTCGTAACGTCCAACCGGCTGGAATCACTTGATCTGCCGTCGCTGGACGCAGTTCAAACCGCCATGCCGATAGTTCATCTTCCAGAGGTGAAACCAGGAGTTCGTAGGGTGCCCCGGCGATCGTCAATTCTCGCACCAGGGCAGATGATTGGCTCTTGCGCCAGCCCGACTCTGGAGCGCTCCGCATTCCGGTAGCGGCGATCGGTTGTAACGCCATTTGGCTCCAACCCAACTGCTGTGCCAGACGTGAAATCCCCGCCTGCAACCATTGTTGGGCAGACCACTGTTCGGGCAGTCCCTGGCGCAGTTCGTATAACCGTTGCCGCCAGCCCCCATGTTCTAACAACACGCCCCATAGGGAAAATGGCACTTCCAAGCGGGGAAAGGTTACGGCAGGATTGCCCAACCGCTTCAGGAGATTTTCGGCTTGTGCCAATGGTAAGGCTGGTAGCTCGCTCACCTCGGCTCTTAGGGTTTCCTCAGGGCAAAGTTCCCGAGTCACCCACAGCACATTCACATCCTGGATCAAATCAGTAGCATCCAGACTATAGGTGCGATCGTTGGCATCATAGCTGGCTTGGGCTTTCAGCCGTTGATGGGTGGTGTACCCGTCGATCCGTAGCCAACCTTCGTCCACATTCACCTGCACTGCCAGGTAGTAATCTGCCACCCAACTCGGGAGGTCTACCCACTCCTGAGGCAC
Organism: Pantanalinema rosaneae CENA516; assembly: GCF_050753385.1. NCBI lineage: Bacteria > Bacillati > Cyanobacteriota > Cyanophyceae > Leptolyngbyales > Leptolyngbyaceae > Pantanalinema > Pantanalinema rosaneae. The sequence goes on along the minus strand of NZ_JBLZFZ010000025.1, from coordinate 67,181 downwards.
TCGCAGTTCATCGGCATCGATCGCCGTGGTGGGAACTAAGACCAGCCGCAGACCGTCAACGGTAATAGCTGTGCCAGTCACCACATCCCAGAGGCTAGCCAACGATCCAGGTCGCCAAACTTTAGCATTCGGCGCATACTCACGGCGTAACCAGGGTAGAACTGTGTCTAACGTGATTTGGTTTAACGTAGCTCGCCAGCGGCTCCCAGGAGTTGAAAACGCGGCTTCAGGCTCCCGAATTTCTGGAATTTCCAGGTAAAGATGGGTGTCTAGTAAGGTTGGTGAGGGAACATCGAAGGTCATTTTAGGTACACTCCAGCTTGAATTAGGGAAGGGTGGAATGGCGGTAGTGAGTTGCTAGCCATTCCTCCAAAACTGCACTCATACCCTCTATTACGTCCGAGGTGGGGGAAACATGCAGGCTCTCCTTTGCCCATTGTCCTAATGCCGTGAGTAAGGTTTTCCGTACCCGAGTTAGCCGTCGGGAAACATGAAATTGCTGAATTCCCAGTTGTTTGGCAATCTGTTGTTGCGTTTGCTCTGCACCGTAGTAGGCTTGCAAGAGGGTTTGGGCTTCTGCTTCCAGACCTGCGATCATGGTGGTTAATAACTCTGTGAGTTGCTGTTGTTGCGTTTGCCGCTGGGTCGCTTCTTCCTGACGGATCGCTTCTGTCAGTAACGATTCCTGCTGCACATCAGGGAGATTGTCGATTAAATCCCCCATTTCCTGATCCGCTGCTGGCGCGATCGGTTTGGGGTACAACCAACTCCGTACCGCTTTCGCACTGGCAAGGAGCCATTTTTCTAAGGTTTCTGGTGATATTTCGGGGCTAGGGGTAGTCAGATGGCTCAAGCGTTGGGCGTTGTAGAGTTGCGCGATCGCTTGCCAGGTGGCGGCATCGGGTTTGGATAACTTGCGGGTTTTGCGAGTTACATCCGGTGTATACAGTTCTTGAAAACACTTCCAAGCCAGTACAGAAGCCGCAATCTCTTTCTCACCCAATCCAGCATTTTGCAACGCTTCTACCAGTCGCTTTTGGCTTAGTTTATGCAGAAGGCCCCAGTCTGTGCAAATATCGACTTCCTGCGACTGCCGTAAGGACTCCTTGACCAGATTACTGAAGACAAATTCCGCATAACTCTTGAGGTTGGCACTGTACTGAGGATTAAAGCCCTGTAAAATCCGGTGAACTTTAGACATTGCCGTTTGAAACAGATCCGCCACCGACTGTTGACTGGCAAAGTTGGTGCTGATCCGTTGCGCCACCCAGTAGCACACTTCTTGCAGGTATGCCGTAATGTGAGCCGCCGCCAGTTGGCTAGATGATTCCTGGGTACGCCAGACTTTGTGCCAGTACAATGCCCAAAAACTCTCGGGTTCAGGTTGATGACTGTGTTCTAAACAGCGCTGCATACTGCGTTGCAACTTGCGATCGGTAATCCAGTGCCCCGGACGATCGGCGTTAAACTGCAAAAACGTTGAAAAGATTTCCACAAGACCCTGACGGGATGGCATGAGTAATTCGTAATGGTATGGACAAGATGTGAATAAGCTGAACGTCTGCTCCAACTGAGGCACACCGTAAACTCTCCTGTCCCTGCACCAGGAGCAGCCTTGAGTCAGCCAAGTGTTGTGGTAGCCGGGGGTTTGTATCCAAACGGCGAATGGTCTGACGTGGTAGGTTTGATTTCAACAAAACTACGCTATGAAACACCGATACCCTATCCGCAACTGGTCTGAGTATAACTCTGCCTGGAAGGGCCAGGAAAGCCTGAGCCATTTAGGTTAGTGAGGTGTTGCACCAATGGATGAAGGCACTGACTTAAGCGCACACCTAACTCTGGTCGTCCCCTTGTCTGCCCATTTTGTGATCTTTTCTCCAGAATGCCACAAATTTCAAAGAGAGGAAAATAGGTTTGCGGTAGATTACCTATTACAGACTTAAAAAACTGACTTGAATTGCTGAATTATCCTTAAAAATCGTGATGAAAAAGTCTTGAGTTAAAAATAAGGGTAATGACCACTAAAATATCTGTCAAAACGAAATTTTGCATAGACTACTGCAATCTGATGGCATCAATATCCCGGCAGTTTTAGCCTGATTTTTCAATAGATTTAATCATACAAATCGCCGTTTTTATTGCTTTTGGTTTCTGGATGGTGAGCGCACCCCTTTAAGAGAGCATGATATCCCTAAACGTTCGGGCTTTGATTCCAGACCTCAAGCAGATTGCATTTAGAGTCAAGCTAGGGCTAGCGATCGTGGTGCTATCAACTAGCGTCGCCAGTCTGGGGGTGGTTTATTTCTATACGAGAACGCAACAGTTTATTCTCCATCAGACTCAGAGGGATCTCAAACGCCTGGGGCATACAGCCTCTCTACTATTTGATCGATCGGCGCGGGCGGCTATTGTCCGGCTAACGGTGGCAGCAGAGGCAGAAGCTAAGCGTGCTCCCCAGGTCAGTGTGTCTGATGTTTTAGCCTTGGCTCCAGGCGAAACCTTGAATAGTCTGAGTCCAGCAGCCAGAAATCGGCTTCAGGCATCCCCCGATTTTCAAACCTTAGTGCTGACTCTCCAACGACTTAAGTATGTTGGTCAGGACACCATTGAACCGTTCAGATCTACTTATCCCTACGAGGTTAGTCACGATCACATCAGAGCTTTTCTGGTTGTTCCGGCACCTGAATTGACGCAATATCAAGTGGTCAAGTTTCTGGTATCGGGTTCCTATCAACCGCAGGGGGATTGGCCAGGTAATCCCATTGGCAACTTATTCGTATCACCCACACAGAACTTTATTCAAGTCTTTGATGGCACTATCCAAATAGATGAGCAATTTATTCAAGTATCTTTTTACAAAGCCCTTGGGGTACTAATACCCATTAAAGATGAACAGGGAAAAACGATCGCGGCTCTAGGGATAGACTATATTGCCGAAAGTGAATTTGACGAACTTAATAAATTTAAATTGGTTGGTGTTAGCATTATTGCAACTAGCTGCATTTTATCTATCTTTTTAGCGGTATTGCTAGCGCAGTGGCTAGGTCAGCCGATTACTAAGCTCCAGCAAGCCACTCAAAAGGTTCGAGAAGGAAACTATGACACAGTTATTCAGCTCAAAAGCCATGATGAGTTAGGAGAACTAGCCGCAACGTTTAACCAAATGGTGGTGGAGATCCGTAACTCCTCCAATACCTTAGAATTACAAAATCAGCAACTCAAACAACTTAATCGGATTAAAGATGAGTTCTTAGCCAATACATCCCATGAACTCCGGACTCCTTTGCATAGCATCATTGGGATTGCCCAATCTATGCTAGACGAAGCAGCAGGACAATTTAATCGCGAACACACTCGAAATTTAGAACTTCTGATTCTCAGCGGTCAACGACTCGTTCATTTAGTTAACGATTTATTGGATTTCTCTCAACTCAAGCATCAAGCAATCCAGCTTCAACTCAAACCTGTTAGCCTACGAGCAATCGCGGAAATCGTACTAAAGCTCGATCGTGCGTTGGTTGGGACTAAAGATTTACAATTAATTAATGACGTGCCAACCGACTTACCCTGGGTAAGTGCTGATGAAAATCGTCTCCAACAAATCTTACATAATCTGATTGGTAACGCGATTAAATTTACGGAGCAAGGACAGATTAACGTCACGGCAAGAGTTTTAAATTCTTCGACTGTTGAAGTGGCGGTTTCTGACACCGGAATTGGAATTCCAGAAGATCAATTTAATACTATTTTTGAGTCGTTTGAACAAATTGATAGCTCAGCCTCTCGATTGTATGGAGGGGCAGGATTAGGACTGGCAATTACCCGTAATTTAGTGTTGCTTCACGGTGGAGAAATTAGGGTTGAATCTACATTGCAGCAGGGATCTACCTTCTATTTTACCTTACCCATCAGCCTAGTAGATAGTCCAACTTCAACTGATCCAGTGCTGCTACTGCGGCAATCATTCGATATATCAACCTTGAAAGAAATTCAGGATTGGTCAGATGAATTAATTCCAGATCACGATACACACGAGAGAGGGATACCTCGAATATTAATTGTGGATGATGAGGCGGTGAATCTTCAAATTCTTAAAAATTTTCTTAGGCTGGAAGACTATTCAATTACTTCTACAACTAGTGGACAAATAGCTATTCAATTGCTCGAAAATGGTTTAATTCCTGATCTAGTTCTGTTAGATATCATGATGCCTAGAATCACAGGGTATGATGTGATTCAACTGATTCGTGAAAAGTTCTCGGCAAATCAACTCCCTATTATTTTGTTAAGTGCCCGTAATCAGCCCAAAGATATTGTATTTGGTTTGGAGTTAGGGGCGAATGATTATTTAGTTAAGCCCGTTGATCGAGGTGAACTACTGGCTCGACTTCAAACCCATTTACAAATTCGCCAGCTTCAAGAACAAGCTATTCAGCTAGCCGTAGATTATGAACGGCAACAGGCAGAGTTTCTGGATGCCCTACCGATTGGTGTCGCTATTCATAATTCCGATGGGTCGATCCTTTACTTTAATCAAGCCGCTAAGCAAATTCTTCAGAAAGATGTGGTTCAGAGTGTCAGGATGGAGCAGATTCCCTTGGCTTACCAAGTCTATCAATCTGGCAGTCATACTCTTTGCCAACCAGAGCAACTGCCAATTCATTTAGTATTACAAGGTCAGCAAGTTCACTGTGATAATTTAGAGCTGCATTTGCATGATCAAGTGGTGAGTTTAGAAGTTTTGGGAACTCCGATTTGGGACAATCATGGACGCATCAAATATGGAATTATTACCTTTCAAGATGTGACAAATCGCAAACGTGCAGAACAGATTTTAGCGAATTATTCTCAAGAATTGGAACAGGATGTTAAACAGCGTACTATTGAAATCACTAAAATTAATCAACAATTACAAGTTGAAATTCAAGAGCGAGAACTTGCTGAACAGACGCTACGGTTGCTCAATCAACAGCTACAAAAACTAGCGACGATCGATGGGTTAACTCAGGTTGCTAATCGTCGCTACTTTGATCAGGAACTTCAGCGAGAATGGCAACGTTTAAGCCGAGAACAGCAACCATTATCCCTGATTTTATTGGATGTTGACTATTTCAAGTACTACAACGATTGCTATGGACATCAAGCGGGAGATGCGTGTTTAATTCAAGTCGCCCATGCGATTCAGCGGACTGTGCAGCGATCGGCGGATTTAGTGGCTCGTTATGGGGGCGAAGAGTTTGCGGTAATCTTGCCCAATACCGATCCCAGGGGTGCAAGTAGCGTTGCTGAGGCGATCCAGCAATCGATTCGGCAATTAGGCATTCCCCATGCCCGATCGGGAGTCGGTTCGATTGTTTCTGTTAGTTTAGGCATAGCCAGTTGTATCCCAGAGGTAGAAGCACTCCCTGAAGGTTTAGTGGCATTAGCCGATCAGGCGCTGTATCAAGCAAAGCAACAGGGACGCGATCGCTACATCAGCATGACTCAGTCGCTACTGATTGAGAGTTCTTTAAAACCGCAGGATATGGAGTCCTAATCGACTCCTACGACTTGATTTCCTGGGGTGGTCGATCGCGATTGCAGTGCATAAGGAACCTCTAGGAGTCGTAGACAATAGAAGAGGTTCTAGGGAAATGGTGCCGTGGGTAAGTTAGTTGTCTTAGAACTTGGAGATGGCTGTTTCGAGCAGGGATTTCCGGTGACGCTGGAGGTTGGTGAGGAGGATGCCCATGCCTCAACCAGTGTTTTGGGGAGATTGCCTCCGGCTCCCGAAATTCCGGCTGCCTACGATCGCTGGCAAGCGTTGTATCGTAAGCTCCAGATGCCCCCCAGCCGGGCAATGGGGCTACCCAAGCATCGCCAACGGTATGCCACACCGGAGGACTGTAATCGGGCGGCGAATGAATTGCGCGATCGCATGAATGCCTGGTTACAAACGGATTCGTTTCGGGTGGTGCGGGAGAAATGGTTGCAGAAACTGCAATCCTCGGATCAGATCCGGGTGATCATCCGGGGAGAGGATTATCGGTTGCAAAAGCTGCCCTGGCATCTCTGGGATTTACTGGAAGCCTATCCCAATGCAGAAGTGGAGTTGGGCGGCTACTACGATGAAGTCATTGATGGGAAACGATCGTTCCGGCGCACTGTCAAGATTCTGGCAATTCTGGGTCATAGTCAGGGGATTGATGTGCAGGCCGATCGCAAAGTTCTAGAACAAATTCCCGATGCCAGAGTCACCTTTCTGGTGGAACCCCAGAGCAAGGATTTGACCGATCAACTCTGGGATACGGAATGGGACATTTTATTTTTTGCTGGACATAGTATTAGTCAACCGACCTGTGAAACCGGAATTATTTACATTAACCAGCAAGAAAGCCTGCGGATCAGTGATCTGAAGCGATCGCTGGCAATGGCGGTCAAACGCGGCTTAAAACTGGCGATTTTTAATTCCTGTGATGGCTTAGGGTTGGCGCGGGAGTTCGCAACCCTGGGAATTCCCCACCTGATTGTGATGCGGGAGCCAGTTGCCGATCGCGTGGCGCAGGATTTTCTCAAGTATTTCCTCGATCGCTTTTCTAAAGGGGAATCGCTGTATCTGGCGGTTCGTCGCGCCCGGGAACGTTTAGAAGGGTTAGAGAGTCAATATCCCTGCGCCACTTGGCTGCCGGTCATCTATCCCAACTCCAATCAAAAGCCCCCCACCTGGCAAGAAATTAAGACAGGTAAAAAACGACCGGAACGCGCTCCCGGACTCCCGAAAATAGGAATACGACTGGCGCGGGGGACGGCTGTAGGACTGACGATCGCCCTTTTGCTGGCAGGGGTGCGATATTTCGGCGTTTTGCAAGCCTGGGAACTGATGGCATACGATCACCTACTGCAACGACGACCGCATGAACGCCCGGATGCGGAGTTAGTAGTGCTGACGGTAAACGACCAGGATTTGCAATTGCCCAATCAACAGCCGCATCAACGCCGGAATGGCAAGGCATCGTGGTCTGATCAGGCATTGTTACAAGTATTAGAACAACTAGAAGCTTATCAACCGGCTTTGATTGGGCTAGATATTTATCGCGATTATCCGGTTGAGCAAGTGGATCCGCGCTTGGTAGAACGGATGCGCCAAACCGATCGCCTGATCACAATTTGTCAGGTCAGCGATCACAACCATCCTGGAATTAAGCCACCCCCCCCTGAAGTTATTCCCGAGGAGAGCCGAGACGGTCGTCTAGGGTTCAGCGACTTTGCCGTTGATCAGGATGGCGTGTTGCGTCGTCAACTGTTTGCCATGAATCCACCGACGAGTTCACCCTGCCAAGCGTCCTATGCCTTCAATACTCTATTGGCATTGCGCTATTTGGAACGGCGGGGAATTCAGTTGGAGTTTTTGAATAACGGTCGAGAGGTGCAGCTTGGTAAAGCCCGGTTTCGGTTTTTGCCAGAACATGCCGGAGGCTACCAGGGGTTTGATAATTGGGGATTTCAATTGCTATTAAACTACCGAGCCTCGCGTACCCCCGAGGCGATCGCCTCCGAACCGATTTCGCTAACTCAGGTCTTACAGGGGCAACTGTCCCCGGCGGCGATCAAAGACAAGATTGTGCTAATTGGCACGACAGCCAAAACCCAAGGGTTTTATGACTATGCCAAAACACCCTATGCCGGAGATCAAGGCGGTTATCGGGAAGTTCCCGGTGTGATGTTGCAAGCCCAGGCGATTAGCCAACTGATTCGGGCGGCTATGGATGGTCGTCCGTTGATCTGGACGCTGCCGTGGTGGGGCGATGTCCTCTGGCTGATCGGATGGTCATGCGTCGGTAGTTTGTTGGCGCTCTGGTGTCAGCGTCCCTGGCGACTCGGGTTAGCGCTGGCGATCGCGATCGCTAGCCTCTATCTCTCTTGTTTATTGGGTTTAATCTACCTTGCCTGTTGGTTGCCCCTGATCCCGGCAGGATTGGGATTACTGGGTAGTACGGCGATTTTAGGTGCGGCTCCTCAGTTCCTCACCCGCTTACCCCAGGAGCCAACAGCCCCCTAAGTTAAGTTCTCAGGCTCATCGCATTTCGTTGTGTTCTACTCATTAGCCCCCAAGGAGTCAATCATGACTACTTCTATGCAACCCCATTTTGCTAAGCTGACCTGGTTTGTATGCAGTACTGCCGCGATCGCCCTGCTGGGTAGTTTTGCCCATCAGCCGATTGTCTTCGCTGGTTCTGTGGTAATTCCCGATGGTGCGGCAGACTATTCACCACCTCAATTACCGACGGGGATCGGTCGCCCGATCGCAACAGGGTCGGGGGGCAGTCACTTTAAGCCGCCAGCGTTGCCCTCGGGGGGTGCTCCGGGGAGTCGGGGCGATGGTATGGGTAGTCGAGGTGGGTGTCTGGCAGGTGTGCCGATCGCCCTCGTGCCGGTCTATTCCCAGGGACGATACAACGATCATGTCTGGGGGGAAACCACCTTAGAGCGACCGACCATCTGGATTTATTTTCCGGGGGTCGCCCCAACCGCCGATCCGGCAACCATTCAGTTTGAACTGACGTTACAGGATGCAGCGAATCAAGTCCTGTATCGAGTGCCCCTGCCACTCCCAACCAAAGCCGGAATGGTGGGAATTCCCTTACCCGCCGAGCAAATGGCATTAGAACCCAACCAAATGTATCACTGGTACATTAAAGCTCAGTGCCCTGCCACATCCATGCAGCAACCAGCCTCCATCTATGTCGATGGTTGGGTGCGTCGAACCGTTCCGGATGCGGCTTTGGTGAATCAGCTTCAGTCGGCAACTCCGGAGCAGAAGTTCGTTCTTTATGCTGAAAGAGGGATCTGGTACGATGCCCTCAACACCCTGGCACAACTACGACAAACTCGCCCCAGTGATCCCACGATCGCTCAGGACTGGAATGAGTTATTAAAAGCCATTCGGTTGTCGTATTTAGCGCCCCATCCGATCGTGCGATAACCGGGTCAAGCCAAATTGCTCCTGGCACTGGGCACAGAGCGGTACAATTTCGTCGTTCATTCCATTACCCCCATGGCTGAAAAGTTTGTCTTGAATCCCTTACCCCTGGCTGCACTCAGTGCTTTGCTCTCAGTCACGGTTGGGGTAGCCAGCCCACTACTCTTCTCCCAGTCGGTATTTGCCCAATTGCCGCCAGTGCCCAGTGGCGGTGGTAGACCCGGTGGCACGATCGCGGGTGGTAGTCGGTTTGCTCCCCCTCCTCCCCCCTCAGATATGGGGGCACCAGGAAGTCGATCCAGTGGTGCCAGTCGGGGCATCTGTTTGGGCAGTCAGGACATTATTGCCTTGATGCCCATCTATCCGCAGGGACGATCGCAGCTGGTGTGGGGACTAACGACAGTTGACCATCCTACCTTCTGGTTCTATGTGCCTTCAGTGACTGGCCCAGCTGCCGAAATGGAATTTGTCTTGCGAGATCAATCGGGGCAGAAGCTCTATGAAACCAAAGCAGACTTGACCCAGGCAGGAGTAATGGGGGTAACGTTACCCACCACGGCTCCCACATTAACCACCGGCGATCGCTATCAGTGGTACTTCAAGGTTCGCTGTCCAGCCGCGCCATCTCAACTGCCCAAGTATGTCAATGGTTGGATTGAGCGTCGGGCGATCGCGCCAACCTTAGCCAGCCAATTACAGCAGGCAACTCCAGCCCAACGGGCAGCACTCTATGCCCAACAGGGGATCTGGTTTGATGCCGTTACGACTCTGGCACAGTTGCGGCAATCCCAGCCCAATGATGCCACCCTGGCACAACAATGGGCTGAACTGCTGGAATCAGTCCAGTTACCAGAGCTGGCAACTCAGCCACTCCTGAAGTAAGACCAAATTTAAGGTGATGTAACTGTATATTGCGAGGGTACGGCGGGTTGTTTGCCCGTTCGGACAAGGGCTTGGTAGATCATACTGGCAACATCACCGCGAGTGGCTGCCTGAGTGGGGTTCAGTACATTAACATTGGGATGGCTGGTGACTAATCCCGCTTGAGTCGCGGCGGCAATGCGTTCGCGGGCCCAGGTGGGAATGGCATCTCTGTCTTGATAGATGTTTAAAACAGCTTCGGGATTCTCTGGGGCGGGTAGATTCAGTCCATACACCAGAGCGGACAGAACTTCGACTCGGGATACATCACCCGTGGGACGGAATGTGCCGTTGGGGTAGCCACTCATAAATCCCGTTTTTACCGCCTTATCGATCGCCACAATGCCCCAAAAATCTGACGCTACATCGGTAAACTGCCGACTCGATCGCCGTTCTTCTGCCTGGAATGCTTTCTCTAATTGCACTGCGAACTCGGTGCGGGTGACTGAGCGATTCGGTTGAAAGCTGCCATCCGGCAACCCGGAAATGATCCCTAAGCTAGACAGAGTCGCGATATACGGTTTTGCCCAAAAGGTGTCTGGCACATCCTCAAACTCGATCGGGGGGCGGACGGCGGACGGTGATGTCGGTGCAATTGTAGGGCTGGGAGACACGGGGATAGGGGTCGGGGTGGGCGATTCTCCTTCCACCGTTCCACCGGGAACGGGAACAGGAACGGGCACTACACTGGTACCGGGGGGCAGGGTCGGGGTCACGGTAGGACGCGGATAGGCCGGAAAGATGGTCTGTGGTTGTGTGTTCGCGATCGCGCCTCGATCCTGTCCAGGCAAGACTGGGGTAGGCACAGGAGTTTGTCCTGGTGGTACGGGGGTAGGGCGGATGCCTACGGTCGCCGTTGGGGTAGGAGTCGTCACTGGAACCGGCTCAAACAACCCTCCTAGACTGAACCCTTGACGATCCTGTCCTAATACCCAAAAGAAAATCCCGCCTAACGATAAAAATGCCACAATGATCGCAATCAGTTCATCATCCCGCAATCCGGGTGGACGACGCTCTGGTGAAGGAGAATTCGACATAGACAGTTGCCCTGATCGAAAGTGCCTGAACAAGAGATTGGAATGACACCAATGCCTGATGCTAGGGTACAGGCTGATCTGCCCTATGAATGTAAATAAAAACCACAATCAAATTTCTACAATCAAAAATTTTGTTTAAGTTCAGCCCTGGAACGAAAATGCGAATAGCCCTGTGCTATTGACACTTCTGATAGATTTCAGTCAAATGCTGCCCTTGTAGAGTTTGAGTAGAAGATTGAATAGGGAAATATATTTATGGGTTGGCTACAAAGATTGTTTGGTAAGGAACAGGCCCAAGCCCAGCCGGTGGCTGATAATACTCCGGCACCCACTCCGGGTGATACGATTCCGCCGGAACGGGTTGGTTTGAATGGTGAGTATGACCAAAGTGGGTTAGCGAAGCGGGTGGCAAAAGCCTTTGATGATGATGCCACGCTGGATGATATTGAAACGTTATGGGTAGCTCAAACCAGTAGCACCGTGGTGCTCAAGGGTAAAGTACCTGATCAAAATAGCTTGAACAAGATGGTATCGATCGCCAAGCGAGTGGATGGCGCTACCTCAGTGGATACCAGCCAGGTGACGATCGGGGCGTAACCTCCTAGGGGGTTGGTATCGGTTCTCAAGATAAACCCGAGGCAGGATGTTGGCGATCGTGGATCGACATCCTGCCTGTTAGTCAAGCCTTGCAACGGAAGCTGGTGTTATGAACCAGTGATTACTCGTTTACCAGTTAGGAATCATGGGACTTTTTGATCAAATCGTTAATGCTATTAATAATCCCAACCAGCAAGCTAGCCCCAATCAACTGAATGACATTCTGACGAATGTACAACAAATGTCGGGCAGTCGGGGGATGGATGCCGCCACCAGTCAGGCACTCTTGTCTCAAGTCGGCAGCTATGTGCGCTCGGCATTGCAACAAAAACAAGCCTCTGGTGGGAGATCGGCAGTCGAATCGATCGTGAATCAATTTAGTGGCAATGGGGCAGGGGCAATGTTGTCTCTGTTCTCGCTCCAGCAACAGCGTGATATTGCCACCGCGATCGCCAATCGGACGGGCTTACCCGCAGGGGTGATACAGGCAATGTTACCGGGATTGGTTGCACAGGTATTGAACCTCCTACGATCGGGGGCAACCACTCCGGGAAACCAGGGCGGCAACTCGGTACTAAATAGCTTTTTAGATTCCGATCGGGATGGTGATGTAGACATTGGGGATGCCATGATGATGGCAAGTCGCTTTTTCAGCCAACGTCGCTAAATCACTATGGATGATGCTGCCTTTACGGTTTTTATTGCGTTTGGAGTTATTTGGGCAATTATTGGCGCGGTTGGTCTAGTCGCGTTATTAAAAGCCGATGGGCAGCAAATTCGCCTGGGCAAATGGGGGTTGCTGGTTGCCATCCCAACCCTATTACCCTTGATTATTGCCCTGGTGTTTGCGGCGGTGTATCACTCATAGGTTCAATCACGCCTCCCCCAAGCAGGGTTTCACCGTCATACCAGACGGCGGCCTGACCCGGAGTGATGCTGGGTTGGGGTTCGTCAAACACAATCCGCACCCGATTCTCCGCCAGGGGCAGAATCTTGGCGGGTACAGCCATAGAGCGATACCGAATCTGCACCTCTGCCTGGATAGGCACAGTCGGTGCTGCGATCGACACCCAATTAACTCGTTGCACCGTACATTCTGGCGCAAAGGTGGCGGTACGATCGCCGACGATTACCCGATTCCGGACTGCGTCCAACCCAATCACATACAGAGGCTCGCTATGGGCAATTCCCAATCCTTTGCGTTGCCCGATCGTATAGTGATGTACCCCCTCATGCTGTCCCAAAACCTTACCGGATTGATCAACAATCTCCCCTTGCTGTGGAGTGATGTACTTGTCCAGAAAGGCTTGCATCGAGCCATTGGCTTCAACCAAACAGAGATCCTGACTTTCCGGTTTTTCGGCGGTATGCAATCCAAATTCGGCGGCGACTCGGCGAGTTTCCGTTTTCGGTTGTTCGCCTAAGGGAAATAGCACACGGGCCAGCACATCCTGCGAGAGGTCATACAGAAAATAGGATTGATCCTTGTTGCGATCGATCGCCCGTAGGAGGTGGTAGCGTCCCGTCGCCTCGTCATAGCGAATCCGGGCATAGTGTCCCGTCGCAATCCGATCGATGCCCAACTGCTCCCGCGCATAGGTCAACATCGGGGTAAATTTGACTGCCTTATTACATTGCGAACAGGGTAGGGGTGTAATCCCAGTGCTGTAGCCTGCCACCAGATAATCGACAATATTTTCCTGAAACAGATCGCGACTATCCACAATATGGTGGGGGATGCCCAATTGCTCACAGAGTTTGGCGGCATCCACCATACCCTCCGAGCAGCATTGACCCTTTCCCTTCATCAACCAGAGGGTCACGCCGACTACGTCATAGCCTTGATCATGCAGAATTGCTGCTGCCGTAGAGCTATCTACTCCACCCGACAGTCCTACCACAACTTTATCCATCTGTCGCGATCGCCGGAAATTTGAGAAACATTCTTCTCTAGGCTAACACTCCCTTTCTCAACCCAGACTAGAAGGATAGGGAAGCGATCGCCTTACCTCCCCATCCCTCCCCCTCTTCCTTACCGCTGCCGCGTCGCATTCATCAACCAATCCACCAGGGGACGTAAAGTTCCTGGCATGGCGGACTCATCGACACTAATCGAGTGCTGTTTTCCGGCATCGGTGACAGTAATTTGGTACTGAAATCGATCGGGTTTCACCGCCGCGATCGTGGCAGGTAGCCGAAAGAAATCAGCCGCTTCTACGAGAGTGCGCAGATGCTTCGCTTCCTCAGTCGATAGGTTAGCGGTGTCTACCTCCGTTGCCATCACCATGCCCGCAAAGCCACCACTGCGTTCAAAGCTAATCTGCATGATTGGCTTCCCTATAACACGCCAACGGTTTGCCAGCCTTTCCGAACCGCCGCTTGCTCGGGACTATTCTGCCCATACAGTTCTCCCGCTACTGTCACCAGAGTATTCGCTGCCCGTTTAAAGTTCGCCCGCGACCGTAGCCGATCGCGCAAGGCAATGTACCAGATCTTGCCAGCTTTCTCCCAGGCATAGCCACCCATTTCAGTTGCTGCGATGTAAAACGCCCGGTTAGGAATGCCGGAGTTAATATGTACCCCGCCATTATCCGCTCGCCCTTTATAGAGGTTTTTGTAATGAGCAGGTTGGGGATCTTTCCCCAGGACGGGATCATCATAGGCGGTACCCGGATCTTTCATTGATCGAATCCCAGCCCCGTTGACATTAGCAGTAAACAGCCCCGCTCCAATCATCCAATCGGATTGATCAACGGTTTGATTCAGCGATCGTTGTTTGACTAATATGCCGAATACATCGGCAAAGGATTCATTCAAGGCTCCCGGTTCGCCGTAGTAAATCAGATTGGCTTCGTACTGCACAACCCCATGAGTCAGTTCATGTCCAATCACATCGATCGCTTTGGTGAAGCGCTCAAATAACTCGCCATCGCCATCGCCATACACCATCTGATCGCCGTTCCAGAAAGCGTTATCGTACTTCTCGCCATAGTGAACAGTGGAGTCTAAGCGTAAGCCGCGATCGTCGATCGAATTACGCTCAAACACCTCATCATACAAATCGTAGGTGGCTCCTGCCCCATCATAGGCTTCGTCTACAGCCGCATCTCCAGTAGCTGGATCTCCTTCAGTCCGGACGATGGCTCCCGGTAAGGTTTCATTATTTTTGGCATCATAAACGGTGCGCTGCTTGGTTCCTGGGGAGGTAGAAAAGTTGATTTTACCGACCACTTCCCGTCGTCCCCGAAATTGCTCTGAGGTGGTTAGTGTTTGAAATGCCCAGGCACGTTGTTCTTCGTTGCCATTTTTAATTACTGCTCCTAACATGTGGGGTGGCATAATGCAGCATATTGGGCAGCGATGCGACTGGTTGTGGGCACCAATCCAGCCAAATGTTTGTCTCGAAACCATAGTAATCTCCTTTGTGAATCCGCTGTTAATGTTCAATGGCGAACGAAACAGGGAGTGATGAGGGGGCGGTCAAAGGGGGAACAGGCTCTATCACCTATAAGGAAAGTTGCTAGTTTCAGCAGAGTAATGCTTAAGAAGGCTAGGAACGGGAAAAGTTCCAGTTTGGAAACTAAACCTGAATCGCTGTTCAGTTGAGTCTTTGCTCATGGTAAGCGATCGCTGAAAAGCTGGCTCACCCAGTCAGGTGAATCGATCGCCCAAAGCCAATCGGAGCTTATTGAGTAGATATTTCTTAAAAAAGAATATTCTTTTCAGCGAGATCGCGAGAACGATGCTGAGAATTGCCAAATCAGCTTATAATTGAAATCCTGAATGCGCATCGCGGCTGGCGATCGTACTCTGGCGGGTATAGTTTAGTGGCAAAACGGCAGCTTCCCAAGCTTCAGTTGCGGGTTCGATTCCCGCTACCCGCTTCCAACGTCACCGGAAATTGTAGAATGGCTAGGTTATTTGGCACTCTGCAACAGTAGGGAAAAGGCATGACTGAGGTGACGATCGGGATTATTGGGGGTAGCGGGCTCTATAAAATGGAGGCGCTGAAGGATATTGAGGAAGTAACGATCGACACGCCGTTTGGTCAACCCTCAGATGCGTTAATCGTCGGCACATTGGATGGAGTTAAAGTCGCATTTCTGGCGCGGCATGGGCGCAATCATCATTTACTGCCCTCCGAATTACCCTTCCGGGCGAATATTTACGCTATGAAAAGTTTAGGGGTCAAGTATCTGATTTCGGCTTCAGCCGTAGGTTCCTTGAAGGAAGAAGTAAAACCCCTGGATCTGGTCGTTCCGGATCAGTTCATCGATCGCACCAAAAACCGGATCTCGACCTTTTTTGGCGATGGCATTGTTGCCCATATTACCTTTGGTGATCCCGTCTGCCCTCAGTTAGCCGAAGTGCTGGCTGATGCCGTTGCCAGTCTGAACCTCACAGATGTCACCCTGCATCGCGGGGGTACTTACTTGTGTATGGAAGGACCTGCCTTTTCCACCAAAGCTGAGTCCCACCTTTACCGCAGTTGGGGGGCAACGGTGATTGGTATGACGAATTTGCCCGAAGCGAAATTGGCACGAGAAGCCGAAATTGCCTATGCGACTCTAGCGCTGTCCACCGACTATGATTGCTGGCACTCTGACCATGACAGCGTGACGGTGGATATGGTGATTGCCAACCTTCAGCGCAATGCCGTCAATGCCCAAAAGGTAATTCAAGAAACGGTACGGCGCTTGGCACAAGATCCATTCACTTCAGATGCCCACTCTGCGCTAAAACATGCCATTCTCACCCCGTTGGATAAGGTGTCGGCAGCAACGAAAGAGAAATTGCAGTTGCTGTTACAGAAGTACCTGTAAAAAATAGAAAGGGAGGCTAGGGGGCTAAATCCCTAGCCATTGCTCTTAAACAAAGCGGTGGGTAAACTCGCTGATCAAATCCACTCGACCTTTGCGTAATACCGCCGGATCAAGCCGTTCGGTTGTATTACAGGTCATCAACACCACTAATCGCTGTTCCAGTTGGCAGCCAAAATCATCGATCACACTGCGGTACAGAGTGCCATCTAACAGACTGAGAATGCGTTCGGTCTTGTTGATCTGTTGAGCCGCTTCCATCGATCGATTCTGTGCCAGATTATCTGCCTCATTGATGATCAGACAAATCCGTTCGAGATAGGGGGGTGGCACAAAGTTCTCAACCGCCTCGTGATCCAAAATAAAGATCACATACCCCAGGGGCACCAGAACTTCTTTCGCCACGGCTTGAGTCCAGGCAGTTTTCCCCGTTCCCGGCTCACCACTGACCAGAACAGCTAACTGCACCTGATCCAGGATCGCTTGCTGTACTACATCGGTAAAACTCTGCACCTCTGGGGGAAAGGTGCGAATTGGGTAGTCCGATTGGATTTGTCCCACCCGACTTTGATAGCCACTCAGCATCACTGCCAAACCATAGGTGACTTTCCGCGCCAATGGAGTTAGATCCTTTGCCCGCAACGTCAGCCGCCGTTCCTTATCCAGGGTGTCAATCTGCAACCAAACGTCTGCCTCGTGCCAGTAGGCTAATGCGGAATTCACGACATCAAGCCGTTCCCAATCCGTGAACTGGTTGACGGGATAATAGAAGTGCCGATCGAGGTAATACTGGGTAATCAGATCCGGTGTGCCGAGCAACTTGAGAATCTTGAGAATAATCAACTCGCATAACCGCCGAAACACATGATCGATCGCGATCGAGTTGCGACTAATGATCGGTTTAACTGGCGTTTCAATGCTTAAAACATCGGGATAACGATGATCGGGATAGAGCGGATCGGGGGTGATGTAACTCCAGAATTCATCCAGGTAGTAGCGGGTATCACTGGAAAACAGATTCAACAAATTAGCCCACCAGGTATATTCCCGCCGCCCCGCCGCATTTGCCAGGTCGCTAGCCAAATTCATCAGTTTTTGGCAGCACTCGCCAGTGTCTGTCCAGAGCAACTCTGCTAAATACTGATAATCCAAATCCCGGTTCAGGGGTCGCCAACCAGAACTCAGCAAACCCTGCGATCGACTTTGTCCGGTTTGTCCGGGATTGGCGTAATCATCATAGTTGTAGTAAGGCGAAGTCATAGCACGTTCCTGGGGCGACGGGCAGAGAAGATTATTGTCTGCGGCAAAGGCAGTCGTCTTTATCCGTATATTACATTAATACTTCAATATACTACAAGAGGACTAGATTCACTCCGGAAGAGTTGAACTGGAGTCCTGTGACCGCCATCTTGTCAGCCCAGGCTGCTCACCCGATCGCCATCAGAGTCATGCTTCATCCTCCGGTAGGATAGATCAGACGCTTAAACAGCACTCAACATCATGCAGTATCGGCAATTAGGGGATAGTGCCCTGAACGTTTCAGAACTTTGCCTGGGGACAATGACCTTTGGGCAGCAAACCACGATCGCGGAGGCGCACCAACAGTTAGATTATGCGATCGCGGCAGGGGTCAACTTTATTGATGCGGCGGAAATGTATCCTGTCCCGGCAAAAGCTGAAACCTCGGGCTTGACCGAAAGCTACATTGGTCAGTGGTTAGCCCAGCAACCCCGCGATCGGTTGATTATTGCCACTAAGATTGCCGGCCCCTCGCGTGGTATGAATTGGATGCGCCAGGGTCAACGCCAGATCGATCGCGTCAATATTGACCAAGCCGTGAATGCCAGCCTGAAGCGGTTGCGTACCGATTACATTGACCTCTATCAAATTCACTGGCCCGATCGCTATGTGCCGCTATTTGGACAGACCAGCTACGACCCCAAGCAAATTCGGGACACGGTGCCGATCGTCGAGCAACTGAGTGCCTTTGCTGACCTGATTCATGCGGGCAAAATTCGTTATATCGGCTTGAGTAACGAAACTCCCTGGGGCGTGATGGAGTTCTGCCATGCCGCCAAGCAATGTGGCTTACCCAAAATTGTTTCCATTCAAAATGCTTACAATCTGTTGAATCGATCGTTTGAATGGGGATTGGCGGAAGCCTGTCGCCATGAACATATCAGCTTACTAGCCTACAGTCCATTGGGATTTGGGAATCTCACGGGCAAGTATCTACAAAACCCACCCCCCAATAGCCGAATGACGTTATTTCCCGGCTTTGGTCAACGGTATTTAAAACCCAATGTGAATGAAGCCGTAGCCGACTATGTCAATCTGGCGCAGCAATATGATCTGAGTCCAGTTGCCCTGGCGTTAGCGTTTGTGCAGCAACGCTGGTTTGTCAGCAGCACGATCGTTGGTGCCAGCACCTTAGACCAACTCAAGCAAAATCTTGATAGCGTCCATGTCACGCTCACCGAAGAGATTTTAACCGCGATCGATCGCATTCACAGCCGCTATCCTAATCCCGCACCGTAATTCTCATAAGAAAAGAATATAATCCTCAATCGCGACATAAGAAATTTTGCGATCGAGGAGTGTAGAGATTGATAGGGATGCAGTGAACTCTAAAAATACACCTCCAGGCTTCACGCATTTATCCCATCTGGTGAAGCACTTGGACTATCCCTATCAAGCTGACTACGCAAAGGATATCACAACTATGGCAGTGAAGCGTCACTTTTTATCCATTCTAGCGACTACCGCGATGACTGTGGGATTGGCTGTACCCGCCTTAGCCGTTCCCGCGATGCTCAGTGGCCAACAACCGGGTAGCCGCGTTAATGTGCGATCACAACCGACCACAAATGCTTCCGCTCCCCACTATGGCTTGGTTGGCGATCGGGTCGAAGTGTTAGACAGCGCTCAAGGCTACAGTGACAACTATACCTGGTATTACGTCAAGTTCCGTTCTGGGGCGACGGGTTGGGTGCGCGGCGACTTTGTTACCTTTGTTTCGGGACAGGGCGGTCCTGCCACTAGCCGGGTGGGTTATCTCCGGACTGCCGATCGCGGTTCGCGGGTAAATGTGCGATTGGCTCCTTCCACCAGTGCTGCTTCACCCCATTACGGCATTGATGGCGATCGGGTGCAGGTGATGAACTCTACCCGAGGTGGGGATGGCTATACCTGGTATCACGTCAAGTTCCGTTCTGGAGCAACGGGCTGGGTACGCGGCGATTTTGTTGATTTGACGAATTAAGGCTGGGACAGCCCAACTGCCCTCATCCAAAAGGCGAGGGAACAAGAACTTTAGCTCCCTTCTTCCTGGGGAGAAGGGTTGGGGATGAGGGCAATATCCAGGGGATACCAAGCTGGTCTGAACTGGACTAGGCTGGCAACTGGCAAACCTGTTGTAACCAGGTGGCTTCATCCGGGCTGAGGGTAGGAGCGAGTTTTTCAACGATCGCCTGGTAGTAGTCGGCTAACCATTGACGTTGGCGGACATCCAGCCGATCAAGATCAATCAACTGTTGATCAAACGGAATATAGGTCAGCGACTCGAAGCCGTACCAGGAGGTTTGGGGTTGATCGTCGGTGGCAGGTTGCGCGTTCGGTAATTCCTGTACCACGTATAAATTCTCAATCCGAATCCCACCCCATCCCGGCTCATAGAAGCCCGGTTCAATACTCGTGACCATGCCTGGTTCCAGAGCCGCTTGCACCCGTTTACTAATGCCGTTGGGTCCCTCATGGACATTCAGGAATGCGCCAACGCCATGCCCTGTCCCATGTCCATAGTCCAAGCCAGCAAACCACAGTGTCGATCGCGTAATGCCATCTAACTGCGCTCCTGTCGTGCCTTTGGGAAAGCGTTGCATGGCACAGTTAATGTGGGCTTTTAGCACTTCGGTATAGCGAGCAATTTGCTCCGGAGTCGGGTCGCCGACGATCGCGGTACGGGTGTCATCTGTAGTGCCCGAAGCGAATTGGGCACCGGAATCGAGTAAAACAAATTGTCCCGATTGCAAGGGTTGGTCGGCGCTGGGAGTGCCGTAATGTACGATCGAACTATTGGCTCCCGTGGCGGCGATCGTGTTGAAGCTTAAGCCTTGAAACTCTGATTCTTCGGCATAAAACTGTTCGACCGTGGCAGCAACATCGGCTTCTGTGATTGAAGCACCATTGGCAAGCTGATCGGATAGCCACTTTAACGTGCGGGTTTTCGCCCGACTCGCCTTCAGGTTTGCCTGCTGCATTTGCGTGACTTCGACGGCATTCTTGCGGGCTTTCATGCCCTCGATCGGATGATCGGTTTCCGTAATCGGACAGTGCCTTGCCAGATCATGGGTAATTAACCGATAGGTTCCTGCCGTTATCTGTTTGGGGTCGATTAACACCCGACCGGTGGCAGTCTGCGTCACTAGCGATCGCAGGGTGGCGGCATAGTCGCCGTAGGGGAGCAAGGTCACATTCGGTTGCAGTAAGGCTTGAATTTCTGGAGTGATCCGTTCCAGATTCGTGAAGAGAAAAGCCTGTTCTAAAGTAACGATCGCGTAGGCAATAAACACGGGATTGTAGGGCACGTCCCACCCCCGCAGGTTATACAACCAGGCAATTTGATCCAATTTGGTAATCGGCAGAATGGTGGCGTTTACCTGTTGCAGTTGATCGCGAACCCGCTTCAGTTTTTGGGCGATCGATTCCCCGGTTAAAGCATCTGGCAAATAAAAGACTTGGGAATCGGCGTAGGCAGGGAGGGGATCAGTGGCTTGCCAGGGGGCTTGAGTACGAACGCGATCGATTAGATTTTCGGGCAAGGATACTAAGGTAATGCCGCAGGGTTCCAGTTGTTGTTGCAGGGTGCGGAACTGATGCAGCGACAGGGTAAATGGATCAAACCCTAAGCGCAACGATCGTCCGGCTTTGATTGCCTCGCGACCAAGGGTTTCCAGTGTTTCCTCTAAGGTTTTGTGATTTTCTAACCCTAATTTTGAGACTTGAATTAAAGCTGGATCAACTTCTAAATCCGCCTGTTCGTAATAGCGGGAATCGACAAACAACCAGGCTTGCTCCCGTCCCAGCAAGAAATCTCCAGCAGAACCCGTAAAGCCGCTGACCCAAATCCGCCGTTGCTTGGCGGCAGGTAAGTATTCATTCAAATGCTCATCGGCGGCGGGAATCAGGTAGGCATCAAGCTGATCCGCTTGCAAAAGCGATCGCAGATCAGCCACCTTTTCTCGTACAGACGCAAACCGAACCTGGGGCGACAACAAATCAACTGGAGACATAGCAACCAAACTTGCAAGGTTAAGGGATTTGTTTGGATTGTAACCTTACGAGCCCAGCTTGAAGGCTTCCACAAAGAACCCGTACATTAGACCAATCTTGATCGCGTTCAAATTTTGGACGAGCAACGATCGCCGGAGTTCTACAGAACCCCCATAGTGAATCCGGTTGATCAGTTCGATCAATACCACTAACAACCCGGCAATAATAATATCCAGTTCTGCCCGTTGCCCTGCCACCGTTGCCAGAGCGGTCGCCAGGAAGTTCCCTAACAGTAGACTAATAATCACCACTGACAGCCGCCGCCAGGGATTGCGTAACCAACCCTCTGCACCAGCGATCCAATTATCAACCAAATTATTTAGACGAGTATTTTGCATCGGCTTGTCTCTACTCGTAAGCTTTCATCACCCTACACTAGATTTGATCATTGGATGGTGAATCTCGCTCCAAGTCGGCTGAAAGATTGCTATCACTAAAGAGTAGGTGCGTGGGTGACGAACGGATGTGGGGCAAGGCAATTAAAGAGATGAAGCAGATATGTCATCCAGCGATCGTGACTGTCCTGGGAGCGGCATTGCTGCTGGCGGGTGGTTGGTGGTGGCTGGGGCAATCTCTACCTGATTCCAATCTACAAACGGCTGGTATTGATGCCCTGCCTAATGATCCGGTACCAACTCAGTCTGCGATTCTACCTGAGCGAACCACCGCCTCGCCCACCCCTACCCCTATAGCCCAAGCCGAACCGACAACGCCTCCGATCGCGCAAGCCCCAGTCACTCCTGGCTCAAATGTGGGTCGATCGGGCGGCTTGCGGATTAGTAACCCGACGGATTACCCGATTCGGGTGGCGGTACTGGCGAAAAAAACCGCTAGCACTCCAGAGTCAGTCACAACCGATAACTCGTATGGTAGCTATGAACCTCCGGCACACTGGGATTTTGAACCCGGTGAAGGAGCCGCTAAAGGGTTGATTGTGTCGTTGCCCGATCGCAAGCTCAAAGTCAACAAGGGTGATATTGTGGTTGCCTTTGCTCAGGATGGTTCCCGCCGTTACTGGGGACCGTATGTGATTGGCGACACGCCTAGCCCAAGGTGGAATCCCAAAGGTACTGAGTGGCTGTTGGTATTAGATCCTTAGAGATCGACTATGTGTAACGTATACCGCCGCTTGAAATGGGGAACTTTGATGGAACGTTGCCCAGATGTCACGTCAACCTCGCAACTTGCAAACTGGATACTGCTATCACATTACGGTTCGGTGTAATAATCGCGAGTTTCGGCTGGTGCGGGAGCCATGCCGGGAGGTGTTGCTGTATGCGATTCGCCAGTGTCAGGAAAAATTTAGGTTTAAGCTCTATGCGCTCTGCATTATGAGTAACCATGTGCATTATCTGTTGGAGCCACAACTCCCGGAAGATTTGCCGAAGATTATGCACTGGCTGAACTGGTATACAGCGATGTGTTTTAACCGGATGCTGAATCGTACTGGACATTTTTGGGAGAAACGGTATCACAGTACGGGGTTTCCGGTGAGTGACAAACGCCGAGCGTTGAATACGTTGCGCTACATTCACGCCAATCCGAAAGCGGCTAATATGCAGCCAGGTTTTTTCTATGATTACAGCAATTATGGGATCTATGACCGTCTGACCAATGATGGTATTACCCAATGGCATCCGGCATTTTTGGCATTGGGGAAAACGTTGGAGATCTGTGCGGCGGCATATCGTAAATTTTGTCAAAAGTACAGACCACAAGCAAAACCAGAAAAGCGGAATTACTGGGGCAGTAAGCTACTGGCAAGAATTAGAGCGCGGGGTAAGCCCAGCAAGGTGAGTCCGGGGCAGCAGAGTTTGTGGGCAGAGTGGGATGCCCCCGCCGAGGAGATCCGCCAAGTTGCCGCAACGTTTGTGTTAGCAAATTGCTTTGATCCGCAGGCGAAGCGACAGCAATATAGCATTTCTTCAGAGAAAAACCTGACAAGTGAGTGATGCGGTGACAGGTAACGGATCGCTGAAAGGGGGATTTTATGTAGGGTAGGACGACAGATACAAAACTTAAAAAAATCTCAGGACTGGCTCGTGCTACAGTTCACAAGTCTCGATGCGAGAGAAGAGAAACCCCGACCCCCCCCTCAACACGACCCACCATACGAACGGAGGAAAATTTCCCTGGGGAGAGGAAAGAGAAGGATTGAGGTCGGAGTAGTTTAGCCACTGTCCATCTTTACGCCAGCCGACGCGATCGCCAAATTTTTCCCAGATTTCATCACCAGGATACTCGCCGTTCAGTTTACCACCACATTCTACATAGATTTTTTTCTGGACGCTAAAGCCAAAGTGACCCTTGCTGTATTTGACCCAGAGAGCATCGATCGTCTTCAAATCGGTGCAGGGAAAATTTAATAGCTCGTCTTGGGTAAATCCCTTTCCCTCCTCTTTCCCCACTGCCCGGATCATCACCCGGTAGGTTTCTCGGTCTGCGGCTTTCCAGTCCTGTGCCTTCAGCAGGTCACGCAGCGTTGTATAGTCAATCCCTTTCTCTGAACTCAGGTCATCTGGAGATTGAGCCAGGTTATGTTCCAATTGCTTTAAAGCTTCCTGCTCGACCCACTGCACATTTTCATCCAATAAACCCAAAAGCTGTTGAAGCTGTTTTAGTCGCTTGCGCTCCAATTCACCTAACGGGTTTTTATGCTGAATTGCCCGTGTAAATACTTCCTGATAGCGCTGAATCTTCGCCTGTCGCTGGCGAATTGGTTCTAGAATTTCGGTTTCGATCGTTTGGACTTCTGCATCCGTTAAGCCGAGCTTACGTTGCCACTCTTCCAACACCGGACGACTGAATATCTCATCGATCGTGTCGCCATCTTCCTGCACGATCGCCTCAGCTTCCTTGCGATATTTCACCTTCGGATCACCTAGAGGCGTTTTGGCAATCCGAATCTGATAGCCCTCATCCTTCAACACAATAATCTTGGGAGTCATTGCCGGGGATTCTTCCTGCACCTTACGACTGGCATAGTGGTGCAATTCCTGCACTGAAATCGCCCCATCGCCATCGATATCAGCGGCTCCAGTCCGAATTCCTTCGACAAGATAGCGAGTATAAATCGACAGCCCCCCATCCCGTTGCTCAAAGGAATATTGAATCGAACTGGAAGAGGTCAGCACGACTCGCCCTTCGGCACCCAACAGCGTTTCTAGATTGATCGTGTCGTCATCTTTAGACAACAGATCACCAAAGGCTCCACTGAAACAGCAGTCCAGAATAATCACCTGTCGTTTGGCTTTGCTCTCCCGAATCCGATCGCGGACAAAACTGGCAGCAACAGCCGTCGATCGCACTAATTCCTCTTTTTGCTTCCGAGTATTGCAAGCCGCAAAGTAGAGATCCGATTGGGCATCTTTCACCCCATGTCCAGAGATGTAGAGCAATGCCAGATCATCTTTTTGGCGTGAGCGAAACCAGGTTTCAATCGTTTCGGCGATCGTGGTGTGGGGTTGGTTAATTAACGGTTCTACCTGATCAAATCCGCCCATTTCTGGGTCACGCAACACAGCCGCGATCGCCTCCACATCTTTAGGAGCCGCCGATAACGGCTTAAATCCGTCTGTATATTCTCCAGTCCCAATCAGCAGCGCAACTCTTGCCATTAACTCTTACTGGGTTCGCTTTTTACCACTCTCACCGTCAGGTGCGAAATCTTCTCTAATGCCTGTAACTGCTGTTCTAGCTGGGCGTTAGTCCGGTATTCCAGTTTGACATCGCCATACTCAATTTTCAGCGTGGCTCCGGCAATGCGGGTCTTCAACCACCCCAACACCGCCAGAATATTTTTCAGGTTCACCTCTGCCTTGAGAATACCTAAATCGAATCCCGCTTCTCCCGCTTTACTGCCCTCGGGAATGTCGCTCGATCGGGCTAAGGTAGCATCCTCGGCTAATCCGTCTTTTAATTCCGTCACCAGGCGTTGCGAATAGGCTTCCAGTTCCTCCGGTTCCAGATCTAATCCGGCGGCATTTAGATCAATAAACAGATCGAGTATGTCTGACATGAATGGTTGGCGATAAGCACAGTTCTCAAAATTCTAGCCTTACTACTAAATTTCTCGGAACTAGATCTCTGGATAGGCAGGCTACCAGCATTGAACCTTTGACCTTAGCGCCTTAATGTTTTTGCTTAGCGGCTGAATGTTGAACATTAACGGCTGAATGTTTTTGGTTAGCGCGTTAAAGTCTGACCTTAGCGCCTGAATGTTTTTGCTTAGCGGCTGAATGTTGAACATTAACGGCTGAATGTTTTTGGTTAGCGCGTTAAAGTCTGACCTTAGCGCCTTAATGTTTTTGGTTAGCGCGTTAATGTTCAACTTTAGCGGCTGAATGTTTGAGCTTAACGCCTTAATCTTTAACCTTCACGGCTGAATAGTTTAGCTTTAACATCCAACTGAGGATCTTAGAGGATGCTTTAACGGTATCAAAACGATTGCCCTAAACCCTTTTCTGGTATGCCCGTAGGGCTTTAAGCCCCCTTTCTAGGATGCCGTCAGGCTATATTCTGGGGGACTTTGAATCCAGTTCCCCCCAGAATTGGGGGGCTAGGGGGGCAGTTCAGATAATGATTGTGAGTGACTTTCCAACACTCTCTTAGAACTCTTACAACCCAGCAAACCACTCATAGCCCAGGTCTTCCCAGTAACCCTTACGGGGCATTAACTCACTGGTAAACGTTACCCGCGTCACCCACTTACTCAGCTTGTAGCCCAACTTAATCGGTGACGCTAACCGCAACGGTGCCCCATTCTCGATCGGCAACGACTCCCCATTCTTCTGATACGCCAGCACCGTCTGAGGATGTAACGCCGACGCTAAATCCCAACTGCCGTAGTAGCCATCCGCCGACCAGAAATAGACATACCGCACCCCTGGTTTCAGTTGCGCCAATCGGGCTAACTCCCGCATCTGAATGCCACCCCACTGGACGATCGCTGCCCAACCTTCCACACAGACATGCCGGATCACCATTGATGTTTGTGGCATCCCGTAAATCGTGTTCAGATCCAGACTCAGAGGCTGATTCACCTCCCCATCGATCGTCAAGCGAAACGTTGCCGGATCGAGTTCTGGCGTAAACCGAAAACTATTCACCAGTAACGCCTCTGGCTCGATCGCGCTAAGCGGAAACTCTGGGACCAACTTCTGCGAGTTTTGCAGTAATTCCTCAACCCTCTGGTTCAACGGCTCAAACGCTCTTCCAGCTAAGCCCTCAGCCAGCGTTAACCCGATACTGCCAAACATCACACTGCCCCCCGACCATGCCAACAACCGCAGGAAACGCTGACGAGTTAGCAATTCTTGCTCATCCGGAGTGTTCGTCATCAGTTAGTCCCAAAACATCGAATTCACGAGTCGATCGCCCCCAGCTCGCAACGCTAACCAGGAATGGGCGATCGCAAACAAAATCACGGCTGGTACGGTGAGAAAATGCACCACGCGCAAGGCAAACCAATCGCCAAAGCAGTCCACAATCCAGGGAAACTGCGCCGGTTTATACATACCAATCCCGGTAAACAGCGCCAGTAACAGAATCGGAATAATCGCGGTATAGGCCAACCGATGCCACGCATAAATCCGGCGTTTGGGATTCTTGCCCACCTGCAACGCTTTCAGATCATTCGTACCCAGGTAGCGATGTCGCCAGCGTCGAGAGATCAATATATAAACGCCATACCACAGCAGATTCAGCGAGAAAAACCACATCCCAGCGAAGTGCCAATGTCGTCCCCCCGCTAACCAGCCACCCAACAAGCCAATCGGGGGAATGTGCCATCCTTCCCGTCCGCCAAACACAGGATTGGCATTGTAAATCTGCAAGCCACTGGTCAACATAATGCTGAGGCTAACTATGTTGATCCAATGAAACAGTTTCGCTGCGATCGCCTGATCAAAGCGCGGTTTTGACTGAGAAGACACCGATGGATTCACTGCAACAATCTGTCAGCAAGGGATTGGTTCCTACTGTATCGCAGAATCTTGAGGGATTGGCTTTGCTAGAGCAATCTTGCTCCTTCCTCCGGTAAAACCCCGATCGTTCTAGATCCTCCAGAAAGAGGGTGAAAAATTTTCCGTGTTTTTGCTCATTAAGAATCTTGGAGTTCAGGGAAAGATGGAAGCAACCCAGAAGACAGCAATGATTGTGTCGCTGGTTTCCTGATCTCCATCGCATGACCTTGTTTGATCACAGTAATCCCGCACCAGATTTCTGTAACATTCCGATAACTTGGCTGGAACTGGTGTAGCTAACCAATGGGTGAAGTCAACGCCCCTTGAAGTGAGGAACGATTTATGAACAGCTCTCGCTACACAACCCCGGAAGCACCTGTCACCACCAAAATGATTTGGGTGGCAAAAGAAATTCCCCTCCATTTGGCAAGCATGGGTCAGCCCGTGGCGACAGTTCGTTTTGCTCCCCTCAAACCCCTGCGCCAATGGCTTGAAGGTCTGGAAATTTGCGATCGGGAAACCGCTCACCGCATTTGTCGCCTGATTCCCGCCCAATGTCCCTTTGAGCGCACCATCCAACTGTTCGGACGCACCATCCTCCGGATTCCCCCCATGTGTAAGCTGAATCCACTGTATGAAGAAGTGGTCGCCCTCCGCTTTCGCGCTCTATGCTACTTAGCCGACGAATGTGGCGAAGATATTTCCGCCTACTGCTAAACCGTAGTGCCAAGCGATCGATGAGTCATTCCTGATCTGATGACTTTCCCAAATTCCGGCACCGCCGAAGTATCTAATTCTGCTAGTTTGAATCTCCCTCCTGTTTAGTCAAGACTTGGCAGTGCCAGGTCTTTTTATTTAATAAAAAGTCTGTTTAAACTAACGTTTTTCTAATAGCAACTGCCTCAGTTCATCCTAAAGAAACTACATCAGCTAGTGCAGAAGTGGGACAAAAGTGCATCTATCTTTCATGAGCCAATTCAGTGACTTTAGATAATCCTTTAGACAGAAATTACTAACCTAATAAAACTCCCTATTTAAAGTAAATAGAACAAAAAGTCTACTATTACCTGATAATCCAGGGAGTCATTAACTGCCATAATCTCCTGTCTATCAGGGTATTCAGCTTTATTGCGGTTTCGCAATGTAGTTTAGCGAACAAAGGTAAACTTTAGTTTCATGCCCTTGTGCCCATTTCCAAGTTTGCTATTCTAGTAATTGAAGCTACCAAGCTTCCCTGGCAGATAAACAGCCAAGTTCAAAGATAGTTAAGAGGTAAAAAGCGCTGTTTCACTTAATATCTGTCTCGCTCGACTACTACAGCACCCGCACCGAAAACTGATATTTCCCCACCTACACAAACGGGAGTAATGAGGCTGGTTGATCTTAATTAAAAAAATTAGGTTTCCAATCGGTTCAACTCTGAATACAATAAAGGAAGAAGGGGAGATCACTCAGGGAGTAAGACTTTGGGTGCTGTTGTAGTTTTAAAC
Source organism: Pantanalinema rosaneae CENA516 (assembly GCF_050753385.1). Classification (NCBI taxonomy): domain Bacteria; kingdom Bacillati; phylum Cyanobacteriota; class Cyanophyceae; order Leptolyngbyales; family Leptolyngbyaceae; genus Pantanalinema; species Pantanalinema rosaneae. The sequence goes on along the minus strand of NZ_JBLZFZ010000025.1, from coordinate 38,060 downwards.
AAAGGCAGAGCACAGCATGGCGATTATTGCCCTGAAAGCCTGGTATCTCCAGGAGTATGAACCGATTCGAGAATTAGAAAAGCGTCCCCACGACCTGCGACTGAGTAAAAATAGTCTGTTGAAGTCGGGATTACGCGCCGATTTTTTGGAAGATAGCGAAGAGGTTAAGCAATCCGCCTGGTTCCAGCGCTACCTGGAAGGGGAAGCCGTCGAGTTTTATGTTGAGGGTAGCGGCGGCTATGTGATTGCCAACATTGATCTGCGTAGCCACGAAATTTACTTTTCTAAACAAGATGTGATGGCACGACTGGAGCCAGAGATCTTTTTCTGTTACCAAACGGAATATCCCGAATCGAGTGAGTTATTGCGGGAAGAATTACAGACCGTCATCGAGAAGTTGAACAGTAAATCGCGCCTGCCGATCGCCCTGAAAGAATCCCACCGATTGACCGATGGCCCCGTCCGGCTCAACAGCACCCTGATGAAATCGATTCGCCAGAGTTTGCTGTTTATTGCCGATGGTACGCCGATTACCCAGGTCAACGCTTCCCCTGCCCAACTGATTCCCAGCCCCAAAGTCTGTGTTGAAGTGGGCTATGCTCTGCAAAGTAAGCGATCGGAACAAATCTTGTTGATGCAGATGGAGCGATCGGATTTACCTGGACAATTTCCCTTTGATCTGCCCAGTCAAAACCGCCTGGTGTTTAAAGATAGAGGGCAATTACGCAAAGCGTTACAGCCCCTCGTCCAAACTCAACTTCAGCGCTTTAATCTGTTCCCCTAACCCAAACCATTCCCGCCGTAGTTGTGATCCGGTTTAAGGCTAGGATCATATTTTCATGCGTTCGCAGTAGGGCATGGAAATCACGATCAACGAGTAAGATATTTTTGGCTGGTCGATGGGCAGAGTGAATATAGTTTGCCCGATCGGGAAACCCCTTGTGCCGACATTTGACGCTATAGAGTAGAAACACCATGACAGGAAATATGAATCCCGCTCCCACTGGTGAGTCCGCAGAACCGAAGCGTAGTCGCTATGCCCGGACTCCGACGGAGTATGCGGTACATCTGTTGATTGAAGGAGGGCATCGGGAAGAGGTGCGCTTCCCCACCATTCAGGAGTTTCAAAAATGGTACAGCGGCGAATTAATGCCGAAAGCCGCTTCGACAGACTTCATTACGGTGCCGATCAAGAACATTCAGGGAGAATATATGGTGTTACGACCGTCTTCTGTCCTGGGGATTCGCGTTGAACCCGTATTTAGCTCCAGTGTGGAACGTTACTAAATCGTCACAATCATGAATCACTTGTTGTTGCCCTCGGTTCGCTATCTCCTGGCGATCGGGTTAGCTAGTGCTGCCACAATTGCCGCGATCGAGCTACCCCTGCGATCGTCATCCGGCTTGTTGCCCCTGACTGGATTAGCGACCGCCAGCGCGGCTGAACCCAAATCGCCGTTGAACCGAGTCACCAACCTGAACCGTCTAGCCCCTCCAACACCCTTAGGAATGGACGAGCAACTCTGGGGGCAGGGCGGCGATCGACAGGCATTACTGAGGGCGATCGACGATAGCCTGCGCTACCTGCAAACGCCCAAAGCCGTTCAGGATTATCGCAAATATCTGAATGCCAGCAATCCCAATCAATCCGAACTGTTGCGGCAACGGGTACAACGCAGTCTCCGGCGATTTCGGCAATTAGTCGTCTCTGCCCGATCGGCGGCGGAATTGCAGCAAGCCGTACAACAGGAATTTACCTTTTACCAATCAACAGGCAAGGACAATCGGGGAACGGTGGGGTTTACGGGCTACTTTGAGCCGGTCTATCGGGCGAGTCGCGTCCCCAATCAGGAATACCGTTATCCACTATTTCGCTTACCACCCAACTTTAGCCAATGGCGATCGCCCCACCCCACACGCTTGCAGCTAGAAGGAGCCGATGGCTTACAGTACAGCAAAGGAGCCTTAAAGGGCTTGGAACTGGTGTGGCTGCGCGATCGGCTGGAAGCGTTTCTGGTGCAGGTACAGGGTTCGGCTCGCCTGCAATTGACGGATGGCAGCACCATGACCGTCGGGTATGCCGGAAAAACCAATCATGCCTATAGTAGTGTCGGCCGGGAACTGGTAAACGCGGGCAAATTTAAGCTGGAAGAACTGACACTACCGAAACTGCTGCAATACTTCCAAGCTAATCCCGCCGAGATGAATACCTATTTGCCCCGCAACCGCAGCTTTGTGTTTTTCCGCGAGACGAACGGCGCTCCAGCCACTGGCAGTTTAAACGTGCCCGTCACCGCCGATCGCTCGATCGCCACCGATAAAAGTCTCTTTCCACCAGGAGCCTTAGCCCTGATTCAAACCGAAATTCCCTACCCGACCGCCACCAAGCAACTATCTCCCCAACTCGTCAGCCGCTACGTGTTGGATCACGATACCGGCAGTGCGATTAAAGGAGCAGGACGGGTCGATATCTTTATGGGGACGGGTCAGTTAGCGGGCGATCGGGCAGGACTAATCAACTCCACTGGACAGCTTTATTACCTCCTCCTGAAATAATTAGTAGTAGAAAAAATACCGCCCCCCTTACCCAAAGCCAAGGCTAAAAGCTTGATTAATCAGGGCTTTCAGGCGTTGAGTACATTCTTAACTAACCAGGGCTGAGCGATCAGCCTCCAACTAAGCTACATCATGGCAACAAAGCTTTAAATATAAGGAAAAGCTGATGAAAGTTAGTGCTCGTAATGCTCTGAAAGGCGTAGTCAAATCGGTAGTGACGGGTGCGGTCAACGATGAAGTTACGGTTGAAATAGCCCCTGGGGTCGAAGTGACAGCAGTAATTACCAAAACCTCGGCTGAAAGCCTGGGCTTGGCAGTTGGCAAGGAAGCCTATGCGGTGATCAAATCCTCAGATGTCATGATCGCCGTTGATTAGCCCTCTCATCACCATCATCTAAATTGCCTGCCCAGTGAGCCGAGATCGTGGTTCCCTGGGCATTGATCAATTCACTATTATGGGGTCAGGATGAAGCGGCGAACTCCCTGGGTACGAGTGGGAACTCTGCCGGTACGAATACATTCCCAAATGTGATTGAAGGCAATCCCAGGATTACCATTGGGATCGCTGGCAAAGTAGCCATGTCCCGTTGGTGGATCGTAGTCGTTATTGAAATCACCACAGTCGATCGAGAACACATTCACTGCCACATTCTCCATCCGAGCGGGTCCGGTGTGCCCCATACGCCGAGAGGTAGGACTACCATTCGCCACTTTACTGGCTCGCATCGCCAGGTCATCAGCCGCATAGTACACCACCACATTGCGAGAGGCATCGGAAATCAAGCGTCCTTCGCGATCGATATCCAGCGAGGTGTTTTCAATATCCGCCGCCACCATGAAGGTATTGCGAAACACCAGAGGAACTCCGGCAGGTTGGTAATACTCCACGCTACGCACCATCGTCCCACGTAACACTCGATTGCCCATTGAGTGGGCTAATACATTCAATGGCTTCACACAAGGTTCTTCTAGCGTACTGTGTTCATCCCGCCACGTCAGGAATTTTTGAAACATCCGGGCAAAGGCAAACGCACTGGCATCCGCCGCAATTTGATCATCAAAATAATCTCTGATTGCCCCAAGCCGATTACCACAGGGCCAGATCAGCGGGATTACTTGCACCTGACCGCGAGACTTTAAATCGAACAATTGTTGCAATTCATTGGCGCGGGGAAAAATGGCGGGTTCCGGCAGGCTGGAATACCCATGCAGGAAAAAGAGTAATTGCCGACAGTCGGAGTTTCTTAATTGATCAAAAAACGTCTGGCTACCAATCTCGGTATAGTTATCGGCTCCATCCCGCCGACAGAAGTACACGGATTGCTCCGCCTGATTATTCCTAAGATCAAAATTAATTCGACGCGGAACTCCCAGAGAACCATCTGGGTTGTAGGGAGTTGGACCTTCTCGCATCACCCGATTCGTGACAAATAACATGGGGGCAAGCTCCTTAGCAGTGCAACGAAGGAAGAAAATCAGCCAGGATCTTAGGCAGCATACAGGATCGATTCCCCACTACCGGAAGAATGTCAGTTTTCTTAGCACTGGGTTGGCATGTTTAAAGGGAATGCAACAAACGTGTGAACAAAGGTTTAAATTGCCTGAGCTAGCTGCCAACATCCTCACCCAATCAGGTCAGTGGGTCAGGGCACATCGGGTAACTCAGGCTCAATTTCTGGCAGCCGGAGGTGATGAAGGTAGGGCAACGGCGGGACTGAGTAGCATCACCCGACGACTATCCACGACGATCGTCCAAAATCCCTGATTTGCCAGGGCTTGAAACGCCATATTGGCAGCATTCAGATCCGGAGAATACGTCGCCAACACATAGGGACGTTGCCCATAGGAAACTAAGCCGATCGGTGTTCCCAGCGATCGTTGCACCTGACCGGCGATCGCGGGTTGATTGAAGTAATCGACTAACACGGCATAGCCTGCCCCTAAAGGTTGCGGATTGTAGGTTGAGGGCGGCGTAGCCGGAGAAGGACTCGTGGTTGGGGTGGCAGTAGAAGCCGGGGGAATGCCAGGAGGGGGAACGACTGCCGTGGGTGGGGCTTCGGCAGGTCGAGCCACATACGCCGCCAATCCGGCAGAATCGTTTAAGTAGCGTGCCCAGGCATTGGCGGTTTCGATCGTGGTAAAGCCACTGACCCGCGTCACCACATCATTCAGATAGTTACAGACCAGAATAGGCGCACCCGCCGGTAGCGATCGGCGTACCTGTTCCTGGCTGGCAGTGGTTTTGCTCACCACCAGTAGCAGATATTCACCGGGATTCGGCGGCTGACAGGGGGGATAATTGCCCACAGGGGCAACGGCAGGGTTGGGCTGAGGCGGGGGAGTTTGGGCGATGCCAGCGATCGCCACCAAAACACCTGATGTCGTCACACCGACCAGGGTGAGCCAACTCCGTAGTCTGTAGGCAATTCGATCCATCATTTAGGCAACCGTTGCCAACGAATCCAATGGTTTGGGAATTGTAGCCGAAGGAGCTTGAAATTCGCCAGTAGCGACATATTCCAGCCGCAATTTCAACCAGGTAATGAATTGGGGATTGGTGGAGACGATCGCCGCCGCCGGTTGGGGGCACTTGGCTTTTACCTCTGCCAATTCGGGAGCTTCTAGAAATGCCGGTTGTTTGACCAGCCAGAAATCAATTTCTTTCTCCTGTTCCTGATAGTGGCGAGTCCGTTCCCGCAACACTTCATCCAGGGGTTCTTCTTCAATTAAAAAGCGCTGGCTGGCAAGGGCGTAATAGTAAGTTGTCATGGGTATCGAGGTCTCTGATTCGAGGATTTGAGGTGGAATGTTAAGGGCAGCAAAGGGGTACAAACCGATCGCGAATATGTGGTTAAAGAGCTTGCCCCCTAGTGAACGAATGCAGCTTAAAAGCCGTACCACCGATCGCTGCGTTTCTGATTGTAGTGCAGCGCGGGGCTGAGTTTGAGCCGGAAATGATTACAATTCACCTCGAATCGCTTGCTTCATTTCGCGGACTGCCCGTTCTATCCCCACTAAAGCCGCCCGACTAATGATGGTATGCCCAATATTCAATTCTTCCATCCCCGGTAGACAGGCAACGGGATAGACATTCCAGTAGGTCAGTCCATGCCCCGCATTCACCCGGAGTCCCAAGGAAAGGGCATGGGCACACCCCTCTGCCAGATGTTTGAGTTCCCGATCGCGGGTCGCCGCATCATGGGCATCGGCATACTTCCCGGTATGCAATTCAATGAACTTGGCTTGGGTGGCCGCCGCCGCGTCAATCTGGATCGGTTCCGCATCAATAAACAGGCTAACGGGAATTTCTGCCCCCTGTAAGGTATCCACCACCTGCGTCAGGCGATCGACCTGTCCGGCAATATCTAAGCCACCTTCGGTCGTGACTTCTTCCCGCCGTTCTGGAACTAAGGTGACGTAATCCGGCTGGATGTCCAGGGCGATCGCAACCATTTCATCGGTCGCTGCCATTTCCAGATTCAAATGGGTCCGCACCGTTTGGCGCAGCAGTTGAATATCCCGATCCTGAATATGCCGCCGATCTTCACGTAAATGAGCTGTGATCCCATCGGCTCCAGCCAGTTCCGCCAGAATTGCCGCCGCAATGGGATCGGGTTCAACAGTGCGACGGGCTTGGCGAATCGTCGCAATATGGTCAATATTTACTCCTAGTGTCGGCAACGTCGCAGCTCCCTACAAACACGATCGTTTTTCATAGTATCTGGCAATTCGTGCTTCCGTCATGCCTCGGCAATTTCAATTAATTTAGTTCGAGACGACAACCCAGACTTAATCCGAATGCTGGATTTTGGCAGCTTCAACTCTTGAGTCAGCAGTTGGATTAATTCCGTATTCGCTTTGCCATCTACAGGTGGCGATTTCAGGTGAACGGTCAGGCTACCATCCGCCTCCTGGCGAATCGATTGCTGCTTGGAATTGGGCTTCACTTTGACCGAAAGTAATGGGTTTCAAGCCCCGTCCTTCTAGGACGGCTTTATGGTACACTTGTATTATGCCAACTAAACCAGCGTCAAAATGATCGTTCTGGAGTTCAAAGTCAAAGGGAAGCCAATTCAGTACCAGGCTATCGACGAAGCGATTCAAACCGCTCAATTCGTTCGGAACAAATGCCTGCGTTTCTGGATGGATAACCGAGGAGTTGGGAGAGCGGAATTGTACCGCTACAATACCCAACTTCGGGCGGAATTCCCCTTTGTCAAAGAACTCAACTCTCATGCTTGCCAAGCTTCGGTGGAACGCTGCTGGTCTGCCATTGCCAGGTTCTTTGATCATTGCAAACAGCAAATCCCCGGAAAGAAAGGTTATCCAAACTTCAAGAAACACAGCCGTTCTGTTGAATACAAAACAAGTGGCTGGACGCTTTCAGACGATCGCAAACGGATTACTTTTACCGATGGCAAGCAGATTGGCAAGCTGAAATTGATTGGCACTCGTGACTTGAATTTCTATCAATCTGATCAGATCAAACGGGTCAGACTGGTTAGACGAGCAGATGGCTATTATTGCCAATTCTGCGTTCATGTTGACGTTCAAATTGCATCTATACCGACTCAAAAAGCGATTGGCATTGATTTAGGTTTGAAGTATTTTCTGGCTTACAGCAACGGCGAAGTAGAACTTGCTCCGCAGTTTTACCGCAAGGCAGAAAATCAACTGAATCGAGCCAACCGCAAGAAGTCGAAAAAGTACCGCAAAGGTGCAAAACCACAGTCCAAAAACTATCACAAAGCCAGAAATCGGTACGCCCGGAACCATTTAAGAGTAAGTCGGCAGCGAGAAGAGTATTGCAAGCGTGTTGCCTACTCCGCCATCCAATCTAACGATTTGGTCGCCTACGAAGACTTGAATGTGAAAGGGTTGGTGAGAAATCGACATCTAGCTAAGTCGATTAGTGATGCAGGATGGTACACGTTCCGCAAATGGTTGGAGTATTTTGGTCGCAAGTATGGGAAGGTCACGGTTGCTGTACCTCCCCACTACACCAGTCAGAACTGCTCTAGCTGTGGAACGACAGTCAAGAAATCGTTGAGCGTGAGAACTCACCTCTGTCCGCATTGTGGCTACAGTGCAGATCGAGACCTCAATGCCGCACTCAACATCCTGCAAAAAGGGCTAACTACCGTGGGGCACACGGGAAGTTTATCCGCTTGGGGAGATTTGCCCTCTAGCTCGGTTGGTGAAAACCTGCTGGGTTATGGCGAGTCGTAGAACCAAGAATCCTCGCGCCTTTAGGTCGAGGAATGTCAAACTAATAATTTTCATACATCAAGGTCAGTGCCTCACAGAATTCCACCAGCGATACCTGAATAATTACCTCAAAAAACCCTTCTAACTTAACAGAAGGGTTGCAACGAGGAGAACCGATGGATTGCCGCCCGATCGCGGCAGGTTTAAAACCTTAACCCCATGCCACCTTGTAGAGATACTGCTGTGCGGTTATTCACATTGTCATAGGCATCAAAGGCGATAATAGCGTTGCCAAAAACCACCCAATTACTGTTAGGCAGAGCATAATCCACCCCAGGTTGCACAACAAATGTAGTCCGATTTCCCACCGGAGTATTCTTATCGCGGTTTGTCACGATCGACGCGCCAATTCCCACATAGGCATCGGCTTGCCAATTAATCGGAATATCGTAGGAAACGGTAGGCACAACCGCCGTACTTTCACCCACTAAAACTTGTGTGCGTAAGGAAACAGGTGCTCGAAGAAATTTGTAGCGGACAGCTAAATCACCCGCGAATTGATTATGGTCATTTACACCAGGGGTTAATCCAAAAGAACCCCCTAACCCAATATAACTCCCATAGGCAGCCTGGGCGCTGGCGGATGATGGAGCGGCAACGATGAGTGCGGTTGCGGCGATCGTGCTACCAAGCGCCGCCAATCCCATCCCCCAAAGGCGAGCTACTTGCCGGTCTGAATTCAAAGTCGTGGGATGCTGCATACTTTCACTCCTTCAGTACTCTGTAGCAAGAGCTGTGACCATAACTTAATTTAACCCAACTCTTAGCCATTGCGCGAATTATTTATTCCGGCAACTTCTTGAGCAGTGAACCCTCTAAAATTATTACTTCCTCTTAATAGTTAAACCGCCATTCAGAGTAGAGCTTTTGATCAGTCAGACCATCCTTTTCCAAGGGGTTGAAGTCACGATTGCCCCTGCCTTACTTGTCGGGCGATCGTGAATCGGTTCACTGGATTTAGGCAAAGATATAGTGACAGTTGAGAAACAGGGACAGGCAAACACCTGAGCATCTCTAGAGTTGCGATACTAGAAGTGGGGATCGAGTACTCAATTGAACATAAGGTTAGCGCGGGAGGCGAAGTCAATGAATACTGCAATCCGCTGGTTAATTGTTTCTGCTAGTGTGGCAGGGACGCTGGTGTCTGCTGGCAGAGGTTTAGCGCAGACGATCGCCATTAATTCCGGTTCTAACCCGATTCAAGTTACGGGCATTTCGGGCGGGGAGCGAAAGGATTCCGGTTGTGCCGGATATATTGCGGTAACTCCTAACCACAGAATTGAAATTACCGAAGATAGTGATCTCAAGTTTGTCTTACAAGGGTCAGGACAACCGACCTTGCTGATTCGTAGCTCCACAGGACAGGATTTCTGTGTCCCTTCGGATAGTTACTCTGGCGGCAAAATTGAAATTCCCGGACGCTGGAGTAAGGGCATGTATGACATTTTTGTCGGCGATCGGCAGCATGGGCAAAGCCCTTACACGCTATCGATTTCTCATAACTAATTGAGCCGTTGCCTGAAATGCGATCGGGACGCTACTGGCTGGTAACGTCCCGATTTTGTCATGCCATCTATAGAAAATTAGTCTTCCAGGCGTTGAGCCTGCACTTCTACCACATCTACATCGATCGTGCCGGGAGGCGCTAAACGGCTGAACTTACCCTGTTCCGCTTTCAAAGCTTCACCACAACTGGGACATTGAAATTCTGCTTGGCTTAAACTCATAAACTCATAACTACAGACCGGGCATTCTCCCTGGATCAAGTTACGCTTTAGCCACCAGCGAAACCCAATAACGGCAACGATAGATGTAATCAGGACTAAGGCTAGCAGGATGAAAAAGGATTTGACCAACCAGCCCAACCCGATCGAGGCAAGTAGCCAAATCACGAAGAACGGCAACAGCAGGCGGTTCACTTCGGCTAACCCAATCTGCAAATTTTTAAAGCTGTCCTGATTCACAGCAAACTCCCGTACACACTAAGCTTGAAATAACAGGTTGTAATAGTTCTATGCTAGGCAAAAACTGGCTTGAAGAGAGAGCGTAACTTCCCCACCGATCGAGTAGGGATACCCCCGGTACTGATCGCGGCTTTCCGCCATGTTAGCGTTTTGCCCAAAAATTGACACCCACCAAACCCCCTTGTGGTCACAAACCAACCAGAGACTTTGATAGGTGTCAGAACTAAATCGCAACCAGTTTAGAACAAGCCTAGAGTCAGCGCTTTGCTGATGGGGAAGGCTGCACCAATACCGAGATACAGAGTCACCACTGTCCCAAACAGGAATACCGTGGTTGCCACTGGACGACGGAAGGGGTTTTGGAACTTGTTCACACTTTCAATGAAGGGAACAGTGATCATCCCCAGGGGCACTGCACTCATCAACACCACACCCAGCAGCTTATTGGGCACCAGGCGCAGAATGTTGAATACCGGATACAGATACCATTCCGGCAGAATTTCCAGGGGCGTAGCGAAGGGATTCGCAGGTTCGCCAACCATGGCTGGATCAAGCACTGCCAAACCAACGCAAAGCGCGATCGTGCCAAGAATCACGATCGGGAAGGTATAAAGCAAATCATTGGGCCAGGCGGGTTCGCCGTAGTAATTGTGTCCCATGCCCATTGCCAATTTGGCGCGGAGCCGGGGATCACTCAGATCTGGCTTCTTCAGCGTTGCCATAATTAAACGTCGTTCTCCTTATTTTCTGAGGTCAGCAGGTAGGAGTTGTAAGCAGGATCGGCTCCGGTGTTCCACCATCATAAGGGCTTTTGCCAGAGATCGGGTCGCCATAGGTTAGAGAGGCCCAGAAATCCCTTGCTTACGGATCATCAAGAAGTGCAGCAGCATAAAGACTGCAATCAACCAGGGTAGAACAAAGGTATGAGCGCTGTAGTAGCGAGTTAGCGTAGCTTGACCCACACTGGAACCGCCCCGCAGCAAGTCAGCAATCAACGTTCCCACCACGGGAATCGCTTCCGGCACACCAGACACAATCTTGACCGCCCAGTATCCCACCTGATCCCAGGGCAGAGAATAGCCAGTCACGCCAAAGGAAACCGTAATCACTGCCAGAATTACCCCAGTTACCCAGGTTAATTCGCGAGGTTTTTTGAACCCACCCGTGAGGTAAACGCGGAAGACGTGAAGAATCATCATCAGCACCATCATGCTGGCAGACCAGCGATGGATCGAACGAATCAGCCAACCGAAGTTCACTTCGTTCATGATGTATTTCACGGAGTCGAAGGCTTCGGTAACAGTTGGCTTATAGTAGAAAGTCATTGCAAACCCAGTGGCAAACTGGATCAGGAAGCAGACCAGCGTCACTCCACCCAAACAATAAAAAATATTGACGTGGGGTGGAACATACTTGCTGCTGATATCATCTGCGATCGCCTGAATCTCCAGCCGCTCGTTAAACCACTGGAATGGCTTAGAGTCGGTCACCTGCTTAGTGAACATGAAGCAAGAATTCCTAAAAATGTATTGCTGTTCATAAAGAATGTAACACAGAGGCAGTGCCGATTTCTTGCGAAACCCCGATCGGGGGATCACTCCCTGGGGAGAAATCAATCAAGCTGGAATCCTGCCCTATGAGTGCCTGATTCTGACTAGACGTTGCCTATCTCAGGAGGAAGTTTTTAAGCTAGGAGCAGCGATCGTGTTATTAGCATCACACGCACACCAGTTGCCCCCTTACAATAGGTGAGTCATATAACAGTTTTGACATTAAAACCGAGTGGTATGCGGAAGCAAGTTTCTTGGATTGGGCGGCTGTTCGTTCTCGTCATCGCAGTAGTAACCCTACTCAGCTATCCGGCTGCTCCAGCCCAAGCCTTGACGGAAGAACAGCGATTAGTGGCAGAAGTTTGGCGACTGGTCGATCGTGCCTATGTAGACGATACATTCAACCATCAAAACTGGTGGGCGATCCGGCAGAAAGCGCTGAAACAACCGCTCAACGATCGCCCTCAGACCTATGAAGCGATTCGTCAAATGTTGGCAGGGCTTGATGATCCATTTACGCGGTTGCTAGAACCCGAACAATACAAGAGCTTACAGACCAATACCTCCGGTGAATTGACGGGCGTTGGCCTGCAAATTGCTCTGGATGCCGATACGGGTGAACTGAAGGTGATCGCGCCGATCGCTGGCTCACCCGCCGACGAAGCTGGAATTAAACCCGCCGATACGATTTTGAGAATTAATGGTGTTGCCACCTCTGGTTTGAGCCTGGATGAAGCGGCCGCCCGGATGCGAGGTCCGATCGGGAGTCGGGTGATCCTCACCATCAAGCACCAAGACAGTGACCCCACCGACCTCGAAGTGGTGCGGAATCGAATTGCCCTTAATCCCGTCTATGCCGATCTGCGAACAGAACCCAGTCCAACCGCCAATGGTCAACCAACTAAGGTTGGCTACATTCGGCTGAGTCAGTTTAATGCCAATGCCACGGCGGAAGTCACGCAAGCGATTAAGCGATTAGAGCAACAGGGAGCCGAAGCCTACATCTTAGATTTACGCAGTAATCCTGGCGGTCTATTACAGGCAGGCATTGAAGTGGCGCGATTGTGGTTGGATCAGGGGACGATCGTTTATACCGTCAATCGTCAGGGGGTCGAGGGCAGCTTTGAGGCAATGGGGCAGGCCCTCACCGATGATCCTTTAGTCGTCTTAGTCAACCAGGGAACAGCCAGCGCTAGCGAGATTCTGGCCGGAGCCTTACGGGATAACGATCGCGCCACGATCGTGGGAGAACGCACCTTTGGCAAAGGCTTAATCCAATCATTGTTTGATCTGTCGGATGGGTCTGGGTTAGCGGTAACGGTCGCCAAGTACGAAACCCCGGCTCACCATGACATTAATAAGCAAGGGATTAAGCCCGATCTGATGGTGGCGCTGGATCCGATCGCGATTGGACAAACGGGCACAGCCACAGACACTCAGTATCAAGCGGCGGTGGAACTGTTGACCAATCACTCGATGCTGGCTGGGGCAAGCTGACGTGGAACGGACTTACCACGATCCGCTGCATGGTGCGATCGTCCTGAATCGACGTGATCCTGTTGAAGCCCTGCTGATTCGGTTAATTGATACCCCAGCCTTTCAACGGTTACGGCGGATTCGCCAACTGGGTCCCGCCAGTCTGACATTTCATGGGGCAGAGTCATCCCGCTTTACCCATTCTTTAGGCGTGATGGCAGTAGCTCGACGGGCGTTCGATCGCATTGCCCAGTCCTACCCCCAACTGAAATCCCATCGTCCGGTGGTGTTGTGTGCTGCCTTGCTGCATGACATTGGACATGGTTCCTTTAGTCACACAGCAGAGGAAATTTTTGGTTGCCAGCATGAATATTGGACAGAACGAATTCTGCGGGAGTCCCAACCCATCCATCAGCTATTAGTTGATTTTGAGCCGTATCTGGTGGAACGCATCATTCAGGTCTACCAGAAACGCTATCCCGTACCGCTGGTCTGGCAACTCGTTTCCAGTCAATTAGACTGCGATCGGCTGGATTACTTGATGCGGGATAGTTATTTTACGGGAGCTTCCTACGGCAGGATTGACCTCGATCGAATTTTGCTGGCTTTGGGATATGATGCCGTGTCGCAACAGTTGGTCGTTGCTCGTAAGGGGATGGCGGCGATCGAGCACTACCTGATTGTGCGGTACTTCATGTATGCCCAGATTTACAACCATCCCAAAAATATTGCTGCCACCTGGATTCTGGATCAAGCCTTTGTTCGTGCCCGTGAGCAGCTTCCGACCGGACAACTTTTTGCCGATGCCACCGTTACCGCCTGGTTAATGCAAGACTGTCATGATCAGTTATCCTTAGCCGATTATCTGGCTGCTGATGATGGTGTGTTTAGCTATCACCTGCAACGCTGGCAACACAGCGACGATCCGGTTTTAGCTGATTTGTGTCGGCGCTATCTCGATCGCGATTTGCTGAAGGCGATCGACATTTCTCATCTCAGCGAATCCCAACAAACGCTACTGCTGGAGAAAGTACAGCACTGGTTAACTCAAGCAGGCTTCCAGGCAACCTACTATGCGGGACTGCGCGTATCGTTCAGTCGAGGCTACACGCTGTATCAACGAGGAATCAAGATTCAGACCCCCACTGGATTAACAGAAATTAGTGAGCTATCGCCCCTCGTTCGGACATTGACCCAACCCTATCAACGAGTTTGGCTCATTCATCCCCGCGAGGTTGAGGGTAAATTACTAGCCGCGATCGCCAACGGCTGAGATGAATCGTTGCTGTCGTTGCAGGCGGCAAAACCCGCCCCTGCCCAATCTTGGACTAATTTAATTCCCATTCCCAAGGATCACGACTTTAAAATCCACCATCCTGAGGTATGGATAATGCGCTGTTCGCCACTTGCTGGAAGACCGTTTCTGCGTCCATTTGCCCCCAGTAGTAGCCCATGTCCCTACTCATTTGCTGCGCCCGTTCTGCTTCAATTTGAGCGGCATTGAGATTGTTGCCCGTTACATGTGACCAGGCTAACCCAATTCGGATATCTGCCTCGTACAAGTGATATTCACCAAACACGGCATAGGTCAAAGCCTCTTCCAGATCGCTACGAGCATCCTCCGGATTGCCCTGTTGTGCCAGCCACCGTCCCCGAGCTAAGAGAGCCTCAATTAACACCGCCCGATTAGAGATTCTTCGAGCCAGTTTGAGTGCCCGATTATAGAAGCGACGTGCCCGATCGGGATACCCTGCGGCCGATCGTAAATCACCTAATATTCGGTAACATTGGCTCTCATCTTTCACCCAGCGTTGACGAGTGACCCAGTTTTTTAAGTTGGCGATCGTCACCCGACCTGCCCCTTCTAATTGCCCTAACCGACGTAAATGATCCGCGTACCAACTGCCATGTAGTCCCTCTAAATAAGGCTGATGAGATAAGGCTTGCTGTAGGGCAATAGATTGTTCAAAACCGCTCGTTGCTGCCTCTAGGTGCCCCTGTAAGTGAGCAGTCCATGCCCAGAGTGCCAGAGCATCCCGTTGTTCCGATGGCTTGCCAGATCGCCCCGCATATTTCAATGCCCGTTGAGCGGTGCGGGAACTGGTGGCTAATTCTCCCAGGTAGGTATACAGCCAGGTGAGATTTTGGTAGCCAATACTGGCACTTTGCCAAAGGCGCTGCTTCAGACTATGGGTAATGTACCGCCGAAACAACGGGACAGCCTCGCGTAAGCGCCCTAGATTCATCAGACAGAAGCCCACGCCATTCAGAATAAAGCGTTTCGCCTGGGGATCGCTGACCTGGGGATCTTGCTGGCTATCCTGATTGGGAAAGAAATCCAACAGAGTCATTAACGCAGTTTCGTAGGCTCCCAATTCATGGCTAATCACCCGTCGTCTGGCATCGTACAAGCGTTCCATCAAAATCGGAAATGCCCGATCGTACTCGCCCGCCTGACACAGATGATGGACGGCTTCGATCGCCGGTGCTAAATCCTCGATCGTAGGATGTTCGGGGATCTGACGAATCACCGCCAGGTAATACTCGGCAATCCGTTGATGTACTGCCCTGGCTTGCAGAGGATCACTGGTCAACCGCGACCAATAGTGATCGCGAATCAACGGATGAATCGTATAGGTATTTTGCTGCGGCAGACGGCGTAACATCCGGTAATCCGCCAGTTGTTCCACCAATTTGAGCGGCGCGATCGCAGGGTTGCCATGCCGGAACACCGGATACAATGCCGCTTCAGGTACAGGAACCCGAAAGGCACTAAAGGTCTGTAAAAACTCCCGCTCCAATGCCGTCAAGTGTTCATCATAACGGCGTAACAGGCGCTTGACCCGATCGTACCGGGGTTCATCAACCGTCGGAGTCAGATCGGGTGGCATTTCCGCTACATTGCCGTGGTGCAACCGCACTAAATAGGAACCTAACAGGCTGAGGGTGAGGGCATGACCATCCCACTGCTCCACGACGCGATCAATCTGCTCCTCCTGCCCCCATACGCCCACGTTTTCCAGTAACAGATGCCCGTCCTGCTGACTCAGGCGGTTGACATCCTGATGCAGGTAGGAGACAAAGTGAATCAGGTCATATACCGGGGCGCGACTGGTAATCAGACAAAAAGATTCATGGTCGATCGCGGCAAAGAAGTTAAGAAATTCCATTAAGTCGGTATTGGTCAGCAGTCCGTACTCATCGCCGTGTTGATGTTGCAATACTTCCAAGCCATCTAAAATAAACAGATAGCGTCCGGTTTGCAGCATTGCCGCTAAAAAGTTGGCTTTGGCATAGGAGGATGGCAGTTCGGCTAAGATGTCGTGCCCACCACTGAGATAGATCAACGCCGCTTCAAAGAACTCATCAACATTGCGCTTTTCGTAAAAGCCCCACCAGAACACGCCTTGAGGCTGGGGCAAGGCAGAATTGTTCAGCAGTAGATCGACCCACTGACGGGCGATCGAGGTTTTGCCCTGTCCGCCAAAGCCAATTAAGCCGACTAACTGACACTTGGGATCCACCCAATCCTGATCTAGAGCCGCCAATAGGCGTTGTCGTCCGACCCACTCATCTAATAGCTCTGGTGCCCCCGACAGTTCCAGCGATCGGCAAGGCGCGACAGAATTCCAGGCTTTCTCGTAATCCGTCACCGGTTGAGGCCCAGGCTCAGGGGGTTTAGAGTGACGATGAATTACGAATGCCATTACAACGTCTCCGGGGCTGGCACAGCATTAAGCGTCAGCAGGTCTAATAATTTATCTTCAAAATCGACTAACACCAGGGGATCAACCGCCCAGGCAATATTATCGTTCAGCGAACTTTCTCCCGGATTCCAGCGACGAGCCACCAAGCCTACCACCAGATTGCGTTCGGTATCCAGCACCCCGGCACCACTCATTCCAGGACGAATATCCCTCGATCGTAATTCTACCGGATTCACCAATAGCCGCTTGCCATCAAACGGTAACACTTCGCCCAAAATTTCTCCGGTCGCATACCCACTGGGCGATTCTCCCAAGCGACGGAACCCATAGCTGCGAAAGGGATTGCCTTCCGAGTCTTGAATCGTCCCTAAAACGGCAATTTCATGGGCAGCCAACACCGGCGGATTCTGTAGTTGTAACACCACAATATCGTCGTCATGATCCGGAAAAAATTTCACTACCGCCGCTCGATCGCAGTATTCCGATCGAGTCCGGGTTTTGGGAAATACCACCCCCACCCTTGCCACCTCCGGGTTTAGCGGATCAATCCCCGCTAAGGTAACTACATGGCGACAGGTCAAAATTTCGCCGATCTCTGATACCACAATTCCCGTCCCTACGACTTCATTGGTCGTCCGATGGCGAATTTGGATCGAGAAATCAATTAACCGTTGCAGTTCAGTTAAGCGCGGGGATGGAGCAGCTATCATTGCGAAGTTGCGGTTCGACAATCCCAAACAAGTTTTACGGTAATCGTAGACTCGGCTCCAGCTTTGGCGATCGCCGCATTGCCTTCGGCGGTCAGCTTCATGCCAAACTGCACCTCTACCTGAGCCGGACGTTCCGCAACTGGCAGCGATTGCATGGTTTTAACAACCCGATTTGCCATACTCCGCATCGTCCCCATCGCACTATTAATCGCCTGCGTCGATCGCTCTGCCAGGGCAGTCGGTGAAGGCAACTGAATCCCTACGTCTTCCATGCCCGGTTGTAGTCCTGGGGACAGGGTAAATTCCACTAAAATTGGCTCGTTAGGATCCGTTAAATCTGTTGTCATGCCAGTTCTTATCCGATGCTTGCGGGAGTGTGCCTGCACTGCCATTATGCCATCGAGCCTCTGATCAATGGGGAGGACGGAAACCCATTCCTGCAATCGACGGTCAACACTCCGGATGGTATAGTCACCATGATTCGGTCTGCCTTGTTGCCCACTCGTTAGCAGGAATAGCAATGAGTTCATCAGTTGACACCACTTCCTCAGCCCAATCTGGTTCGGATATTCAGATTCTGACTGTGACTACCCCTGCCGAACAGGAATTATTTCTGGATGTGCCTGCGATCGTGTATGCCAATGATCCCCATTGGGTGCCGCCGCTGAGAAGCAGTGTTGCCAAACAGCTTGCCCCCACAAATCCATTTTTCCAGTATGGCAAATTGCAGCAATTTCTGGCGGTGAAATCAAAAGGCAGCGATCGTCCGACTCCGATTGGTCGCATTGTTGCTGCCGTCAATCAACGCTTGATCGATCGGGAAGGCGAAAAGATTGGACTATTTGGCTTTTTTGAGTGTGTGAATGACTTCGCGGTTGCTCAAGCCTTGTTCAATGCCGCCGAACAATGGTTGCGAGAACAGGGCATGACCAAAGTGCGGGGTCCGATTAATCTCTCGACCCACAATAGCTGCCTCTTGCTGGTAGACGGCTTCGATTCCCCACCTGCCTTCATGATGCCCTACAATCCGGCATACTACCCAACATTCATGGAGCAAGCGGGTTGGCAGAAAGCTAAGGATGCCTACGCCTACGATTTCCGGCTGGATAAACCCTTATCTCCCAAGTTTGAGAAAGCATACCAGGTCGCCTGTAAATCTGGCATCACCTTTCGTCCCTTCCGCACCAAAGGGGAAGGGTTCCAGCAGGATTGTATCGACCTATATCACCTGTTCACCAAAGCCTTTGCCAATAATTGGAGTTCCACACCCCGGAGTCAGGAAGACTTTCTAGACGAAGCCAAGGATTTGCAAAGCCTGGTTGATGCCAAACTGTTTCCGATCGCGGAATACAACGGTGAAATGATTGGCTTCTTTATGTGCTTACCCGATTACGGCATTCCCTTAAAGTATGTGAATGGCAAACTCAACTGGCTGGGTATTCTCAAATTCCTCTGGTACAAGCGCCAGATTAATCAAGCCCGAGTAATTGCCATCTGTGCTTTACCCGAATATCGCCGTCAGATGGTAGCTCTAGCGCTGATCTATCTGGGGATGCAAGGCGGCATCCAATTGGGATATCAGCGAGCCGAACTATCCTGGGTCTATGAAGACAACATGCCCTCTCGCAAAGTGATCGAAGCCTCCGGCGGCACAATCTACAAAACCTATCGGATTTATCAGAAGGAGTTAGGCAGCGCGTGAAAGCATTAGTGACTGGAGCCAACGGCTTTACAGGATCTCACATCGTGAAAGCCCTGAATCAACGGGGAGATCAGGTGGTGGGATTAGTGCGGCAGTCGAGCGATCGCTCCCGGTTAGCCAACTGTCAAATACAGTTAGTCTATGGTGATATTACCGATCGCGCTGCCTTAAAAACGGCAATGACCGATGTGGATGTGGTATTCCATACCGCCGCCTATGTCGAACTGGGGATTGTTAATGCCACCGAAATGGCGCGGGTGAATGTCGATGGCACTCGGGCGGTGGTAGAGGTTGCTGAAACCGTGAATCTGCCAAAGCTGGTTTATTGCAGCACGATCGGGATTTTTGGGGATACCCAGGGGCGGGTGATTGACGAAACCTTCCAGCGCCAACAAGCGGATTTTTCCTCTGCCTACGATCGCACCAAGTACGAAGCCCAACAACTGGTCGATCGCTATGCGGCAAACGGACATTTTGCCGTTAGCGTCATGCCCTCTGGCATCTTTGGGGCTGATGACCCCCACTTTGTCCCCGTCCTGAAGCAGTTCCTCAAAGGTCGGTTGAAGTTCTGGGCAGGGGGCGGCAGAATTACCGGCATTGTGCATGTAGATGATTTAGTCACGGCGATGCTGCTGGCAATGGACAAGGGCAAATCCGGGGACTATTACATCATTTCGGCTGGCGATCTGAGTACCCACGACATGTTTGAGGTGCTCAGTCGAGAAACGGGCATCCCAGTTCCCGCCGAAGCACCGGAAGCCGTAGTGCGATTTGTGGGCAATCTGCTTGACCCGATCGGTCGCCTGTTCTCCTGGCAACCCCCACTCAGCCGCGAACGGGTGCATTATCTTTATGATCGCTGTGTGCGGGTCGATAGTACCAAAGCCCAACGGGAACTTGGCTGGCAGCCGCGATCGCCCGAGGCAACCCTAAAGGAACTGGTACACAGCCTGCAACCAGCTTGATCATCTCCAGACATTATGGCGGCATATCTGGCATGGTCGCCGCATCCGAGGTAATGGCTAATGCTGTCACTTTATCGAGCAAGGCTTCTGGGTGGGCGATCGGTTCTGCCAAGTAATCATCTGCTCCCTCAGCCAACCAATAGTCACCATGCAGGGCAGCTTTGCCATTCAGTAACACTAAAACCTTAGCTGTCTGAGTGCTGTTATGCTGCCGGAGGTGCTGCAAAACTTCGTCACTACTTGCCCCTGCCACCTGGATTTCTAATACCACCACGATCGGTTTCAGGATCTCTAGCTGGCGAATCGCCGTTGTACCATCCATAATCCACACAACCTGATAGCCAGCCGTCGTCAACAGATTGCAGATTAATGTTGCCGCTTCCTCCTGACTATGGATCAACACCACCCGTCCCGGCACGATCGGAGCCAAATCGCCCCGGAGATTCAGTGTAGGCAGCGTTTCGAGCCGATCTAGCGGCTGATTCGGTAGCCAAACGGTAAACGTAGATCCCAGATTCAGCGTAGACTCGACTTCGATCCAGCCGCCATGTAGCTCTACTAATTGCTTGGTCAGGGCTAATCCCAATCCCGTTCCTTCATACCGCCGATGATAGGAACCATCTAATTGCTGAAACTTTTTGAATAGTAACGGGAGCTGATCTTCTGAAATGCCAATCCCGGTATCTTCGACTTGAAAAATGGCATGGTTTTGCTCTCGCCAGATCTGCAACGTCACCTGCCCACCGGAGGGCGTGAATTTAATGGCATTACTCAGCAAGTTCAATAGAATTTGGCGGACTCGTCGAGGGTCTGCCGCAAATTGATCCAATCTGGGTAATAATCCTGCTTCCGAGGCGGGTTTGAGCTTTAGCTGAAGTTCGAGTTTGACTCCAGCCTTATCTGCCTTATCTTTCAACATGCGGAAGCATTCATTGGCAGTTTGAGATAACGAAAATAGTTGAATATCCAGAATAGTACGCCCCGACTCCACCTGCGACAAATCGAGGATGTCATTAATCAGTTCGAGTAAATGTTCGCCACTTTTCTGAATCGTTCTCAAATAATCTTGTTGCTTTTCCAGGGAAATAAATCGCTGTCCTTCTGCCCCCGGTGGTAAGCGGAGTAAGGTCGCCGCCATGCCAATGATGCAGGTTAACGGAGTCCGCAATTCATGACTAATGGCGGATAAAAACTCTGTCTTAGCCAGGTTAGCGGACTGGGCAGCATTCAAGGCATCGTGTAAATCCCGAGTCCGTTCTACTACATGCTGAGAGAGAGTTTCCGCCTGTTGTTGCAGTTGGGCATAGAGTTGCGTTTGCTGAATCGCGATCGCCAGGTGTTCGGCAATATTCAGTAAAAAGGTCTTTTCGCTCTCCTGCCACTGGCGCGTCCCGGAACATTGATGAGCAATTAATAAGCCCCACAGTTGTTTCTGTACCACGATCGGCACGACAAGTTTTGCCCTCACCTTTGCCCGTTGCAGCAATTCAATTAAGCAAGGAGCCTCAGCGTAGGTCGTTGTAATGTCCTCAACGGCTTGAATTGAACCTTTACGATACTTCTCCCGGCAAGCAGAGAGTTCAATAAAACAGCGTTCTCCCGCCATCTGATTCAGTACCGAAGGAATCTGGTCATGCGCCTTCGACTCATGGGTAATGCGCCCACTCGCCGGTAGCAATGAGTTTACGGGTTCCGCGTCGGCTCCAGGCTTTTGCCACTCCGACAACGCATCTGAGGCAGATGGCAACTGGGCGGGAAACTGATAGATCACCACTCGATCGGCATGAAGAAAGCATCGTAATTGCTGCACCGCCGTTTCCAGAATTACTGGCAGCTCTAAACTTTTGCGAATTTGGCTGGCGACCTGATTCAGTAATCGTTCCTGTTCCACCTGTTGGCGCAACTTTTCCGCTGTACGGCCATCTACCGACAAATCACAGGTGGGATGGTGGTTGAGATGGGTAGACATTGCCTCAACCAGTTGCAAGGTAAATTGGCTTTGCAAGGTTGGATCATTGGGCTGAATTTGGGTGGAAACCTGTTGCAGGTGAGCCAGCATCCCTGGATCGTGATTTAATTGCTGGCTGAGTTCGGTTAAAAAGCCCGCGATCGCATCGGCATCAAACCACAACTCCACCAGATACATTGGCGAGGACGAATTCCCATTGTCCTGGGGTACGGGTAATCGGTTCGGGGTCGTTGGCTGCCCGATCGGGGACTTGCCCAAAAGTAGCCCGCTAAATGATTTAGACACAACCAGCACAAATTGCCGGATTCCTTGTCGGGCTAACCAGGTGGTTGATGGAGCTAATCCGGTTTCCGTCATCACCAACACATCGGCTGCCGGTAACCGCACAACCCCCTGCATTACCCGGCGTAATGTCTCAAAGCTGGTGACTGGCAATAGGCGAGTAAAAGCAAATGGTTGAGTGCTGGGCATGTTCTTCGCAAACTCTGCAAACGCATGTAGAGATATGGCACTATCCCTACCCTATAGCGATTCCAAGGAGCTTGATCTTTAACTCAAACCAGATTAAATATCAAACCCACTAAACCCAGATTAACCGTTGCAACCGGGAGCAACGGCTCCACTCAACAAAACTCTTCAGGCAATTCGCTTGGGCTAGTTTTGTCTCAACACGGCACGATCGATCGGTGGAAACTTGAGGGAAACACTTAGAGCTAAGTTGTTCCGGGATTGATGCCTAGTGTAATCCGAATTGCGGCACGATCGCAGCCCCTAACCCACTCCGGTTTCCCCTAGCAATTCTTCCAAGCAACGCAGAAACACCCACAAAAAATCAGAGCTATTAATCAGCTCTGATCTGAACTTGGATACGGAACAAGATTTGTAATGGCTTAGCGCCCCTGTCGAGACACCAGCTTTTCAAAATTGGCCTGAGTTTGTTGAAGGAATTGCTCTCGACTATCACTAGCGTTAGTCAAAGGCGGCACTAAGTTACGAGCCTGTAGAGTCATGTGAAGCTGCAAATGGGCTACGTACTCGCTAAAGTCTTCTCGAACAGCCGTATTTAAGGGTTGATGTGAACGCGAATCCAAGGTGTTCTCTCCCTACTCTGCTTCAGTGATCAACGTAAACGAAGGTATCATGCCGCCTCCTTCGTTCCGGAGTTCGCAACGAAGCTTAACGTTATGAACTTAAAAGATTACGAAAGATAAATCAGCAGCGATCGTTATTCGCAAACCACTTGCCCATTCCCCAGTTACCTGTGCTATACTCATTAATCGTTGTCGCGGACGCATAGCTCAGTTGGTTAGAGCACCACGTTGACATCGTGGGGGTCACTGGTTCGAGTCCAGTTGTGTCCATTAGGTTTTGTACAGTGACTAATTAAATGTCATCGGTGACAAATTGCTGTCATTGAGGACAGATTATTGTTATTGGTGACACAGTTCATGGTGACGATGACCGATCCCAAGCTAGGAGAAATTGTGTTTGACCCTGCCTGTGGGACGGGGGGATTTTTGACCTGTGCGCTGGAGTATATCCGCAAGAACTATGTGAAGACAGCGGAGGATGAGGAGACGCTGCAACGATCGCTGAGAGGCTTTGAGAAGAAACCTCTGCCCCACCTACTCTGTATCACCAACCTGCTGCTGCATGGGGTGGATGTGCCTCCCGTGAAGCATGACAACACGCTGGCGCGACCGTTGCGGGACTACTCAACTCAGGAAAAGGTGCAGGTAATTGTCACTAACCCACCGTTTGGGGGCATGGAGGAGGATGGCATTGAGAACAATTTTGATTCTTTCAAGACACGGGAAACGGCAGACCTATTTCTAGTGCTGATTATGCACCTACTAGAAGACGGTGGCAGAGGGGCGATCGTCCTGCCCGATGGCACGTTGTTTGGCGAGGGTGTGAAGACGCGGATTAAGGAGAAGCTGCTACAAGAGTGCAATTTGCATACGATCGTCCGGTTGCCCAACGGCGTGTTTAACCCCTACACGGGCATCAAGACGAATCTGCTGTTTTTCACCAAGGGAGAACCGACCACGGAGGTCTGGTACTACGAGCATCCCTATCCACCAGGGTACAAGTCTTACAACAAGACAAAGCCGATTCGGTTTGAGGAGTTTGAGCCGGAGCAAGCCTGGTGGCACAACCGGGAGGAGAATGAGTTTGCCTGGAAGGTGTCGGTGGAGACGATCAAGGCGAACAACTACAACCTGGATATCAAAAATCCGCATCAGGTAGATGTAGAACACGCTGACCTGGATGAGATGCTGGCAGCCCATCAGAAACTACTGGCGGAGTTGGAGGAGGTGCGGAGTAAGCTGAAGTTTGAGCTGAAGGCATCACTGGAGCGTCAGGAGTAGGCTCTACGAGAAAAGGTGGGTTTACCAAATGGTTGTGACTGGATACTGGCGAATTAAAGCATCGATCGTCAGAATCGGCATTTGTTCAACCTGGCTTTGTGCTACCAGAATGCGATCGAATGGATCTCGATGCAGATCGGGCGATTTAGCAACTTGTAGTACGTGGCTGACCTGAATCGGTAGGCTTTCAAACCGATTGGATGCCATGCGCGAAGGGATATAGGTTCCTGGTTCTTCGGGTAGAAGCAATTTGCCTGTACCCACTTTGATGACAATTTCCCAAACGCTGGCGCTGCTCAAAAAGAGCAGGTTGCCGGGGTCAGCGATCGCGGCTTTGGCAGTATCCGATAACTGAGGGGCATCTGTGACCCACCAGAGGAAGGTGTGGGTGTCGAGCAAGGCTCTCATGATTGGGGAGAAGCGGGTTCAAGAAAGCCCTGGAGGATGTCTTCGGGTAGAGGGGCATCAAAATCGGGAGCAATCATCACTTGACCTTTATCTTGCCCAGGCACACGCGGTAGAGACGGTTGAGCCGCCAGCAATCGGGCAACGGGAACGTCACCATCGGAGATAATCACTTCTTCGCCCTGCTTGACGCGATCGAGAAGTTCGCTAAACTGAGACACGACTTCGAGGACACTCACACGAATTGTCATCGCTTGTTTCTCTCCCGTTTCCCTGGTTTCCAGTATGACCCTCGACTCTTTCTTTGACAACTTTGCCCTACTGACCGATGCTCCCAATGCCGTTTTAAATCTGCGGGAAATTGTTCTGCAACTAGCCGTTCAAGGAAAGCTTGTCCCTCAAGATTCTAGTGATGAACCAGTTTCTGTTCTGCTTGAGAGGATTCGGCTTAAGAAAGCTCAACTACTAAAAGCTGGAAAAATTGGTAAATCACAATCGAATTACTCCATAAGTTTGGATGAAGTACCTTAGGAAATCCCAGATTCTTGGAAATGGTTGAAACTTGGAAATCTAGTTGAGTCCATGAATAACGGACTTTACAAGCCTGCTAGATTTTACTCCAAAGATGGTATTGCTTGTGTCAGAATGTTCAATATTCAAGATGGACAACTAGATCTAAGAGAAATAAAGCGTGTAATCGTTGATGAAAACGAACTTGAAACTTATAAGCTTGTAGTAGGTGATTTAGTTGTAAATAGGGTGAATAGCCGAGAATTGGTGGGAAAAGCTGCCCTTGTTCAAGAGATAAAAGAACCTTTGATTTATGAGGCGATGAACATCAGAGTTCGACTTTTCCATAATCAAGATCTTCCAGAATACATAAACCTATTGTTTCGCACAAATAGAGTAAGAGCAATATTTCAGGGAGATGCTAAGCAAGCATCTGGACAAGCGTCTGTCAGCCAGCCACAAGTTGCTAGTGTTCCTGTTCCGCTTCCGCCGATCGCAGAACAGAAGCGGATTGTGGAGAAGTGCGATCGCCTGCTTGTTCTCTGTGACGAGATCGAAAAACGACAGCAGCAGCGACAAGCCAGCCTGCTCAAAATGAACGAGGGCGCAATTTCCCAACTCCTCACCGCTCAAAACCCCGACGACTTCCATCACCACTGGCAAGGCATCTGCAACAACTTCGACCTGCTCTACAGCATCCCCGAAACCATTCCCAAACTCCGTCAGGCAAGTCTCCAATTAGCCGTTCAAGGCAAACTCGTTCCTCAAAATCCTACTGATGACGCTGCATCAATTTTATTTGAAAGAATTGAGACTAGAAAAGAAGCTCTGATTAAGCAGAAAATAATTAAAAAGGCATCTCCACTGCCACCATTAGACCCCGAAAATATACCTTACCTTCTTCCCGAAAATTGGATGTGGGTTCGCCTAGATGACATCAATGATATAGGTACAGGTAGTACGCCGTTGACATCAAATAGTGATTACTATCTTGATGGCGAAATTCCTTGGATTACAAGTACTGCGACTTCTCGTGAATTCATTGATTCAGCAGAAACTTACATCACAGAAACTGCTGTGTCAGATTATCGTTTAAGACTTTACCCACCTGGTTCACTTATTGTTGCCTTATATGGTCAAGGTAGAACTCGCGGGCAAATTTCTCAATTGAGAATCTCAGCTACAATCAAGCTTGCGCGGCTATTGTTTTTTTTGAAGCTGCTGATGGTTTGCAAACATACATCAAGCGTGTTTTTCAGAAAAAATATGATGAATTGAGAGAGTTAGCAGCTTAGTGGTGCAGAAAACTCAGGGCAGTCTCATCATGAGAATTTGACCACTTTGGAGAATTCAATTCGACAATCTAAGACATCTCGTTTACGGAGAGACGCGCAGCCAGAACGTGGGTTTGTGTTGGGTAATGCTACGAGTTTGGGCAGAGACAATCGCTCGTAGCAAAGCCGAGATAGCTCCCGTAGACCAAGTTGCAGAAAACTCAAACCCCGCTCTCCATGCCAGTCCAGGCGTGAGCGCTCCCCAGCTTGCACCAGCATCATGCCCAACATCAAAGCAATCAGAGAGGCACAATCCAGCAGCATGAATAAGCAGGTCAGGGCTTGAGCCGTCCGTAAGCCCGATTGCAACACGTTAAAAGCGGCTGACTTGTAGTCCTTGAAGTGCGGTTCAATTCCACCAAATCGCTTGCCATAGAGGGCAAACGTTTGCAGGGAAGGTGACTGGTCAGACAACACTGCCCAGGTGTCTTTGGTATCGGGCACCTTAGCCGTGGCAAGATGACAGGCAATGCCATCGAGAACTTTCACATTCTCAAACAGGTACGCCTGTGCTTCAGGTGGCAATAGCTGTTCAACGGATTGAGTGCAACCGTTCGAGAGCGTTATCTTCAAGTCTGACTTCACCCGAATCGCCCATGACCAATTCTGTTGCCCCAACCAATGAATCAAGTTGCCATGTTCAAAGCCACGATCGGCCAATAAGGTGACCTGAGAGCCGTGAGGCAAGACCCGTTTGGCACCCTGAAGCACACTCTGATACTGGTCAAAGCCTACCGTAGCACTGCCATGTTCAATGACAACTTGAGCCAATGTGAAGGAACGCCCGCCCCAGACAAAGCAGATTTCAATCAGACAGAATTGATCCCATAACATACTGGTATCAAGGGTTAGCAATACAGGTTCTCCAGCAAACGCAGCCAGAACATGGCGCAGTATTGGTTCATAAAACTGCTCAGCACTGATCTGTTGATTGTGGAGGAAGTAGCTTAACCGTTCTAGGTGAGCACGGGCTTGGCATCCCCGATGACTGAGATAGGGAATCCATTTTCCCAAACAGGCACTGCCGGATTGCAAGATAGCCGCGACAATTTCAGCGAACCCTTGGAGGTGCCGTTGGTCTTTGGGCGTGACCCATTGACGCAATTGGTCTTGCAGTTGACGATACAAGAGGGGTGTTTCCATGAGATTTGCTCTGAGTTGGGGAACTTAAGCGTCTCATGAAACGCCCCGTCTCAGCTATCCCCGTCTCATTTAAGACTCTCGCTACAGCAAGCCTTTCAGGACTTCTCTGCACCACTAAGGAGTTAGCAGCAGGTGGTGCTCAACCTAACCTGAACGTAGGCAAGATCAAAGAAACGTTGATTCCCCTTCCACCCCTCGCTGAACAAAAACGAATTGTTGCCAAAGTTGATGCCCTCCTCTCCCTCTGCGATACCCTAGAAGCCAAACTCAAAGCCGTTCGCGACAGCAGCACCACCCTGATGGAAGTCGCCGCCAAACAGATCTTAGTGGCTTAATTACCCAGGAGCCTGAAAGATGGGAATGCCCTGCGTCGTCAATAGTATTCTCAAGCTCAAGCCCGCTCAAGGCTATCCGGCTCAACTTGAGCACGGCAAAGTCTATCAGGCACAGAAAGAGAGTTACCGAATCTTTCCGATCGATGTGCCGATTCCGTTAGTCGATGAAAACTGGGTCGCTTACGCCGATGCCATCATCACCAAACTCACCTGGGAGCAAAGAGTCACCCACCTGGAGTTTCAAGTCGCCCGAATCTATCCCTCACCCTTTCCGGTCAAAGAGTAGGGCAGGAAATAGCAACGAGGGAGACTTCGTTAATCCTCTTCCCTATCTAGCTGCGGAAACTGCTCAAACAGCTTAGTAATCAGCATATAGAGTTCATCCAGAACCTCCTCTGCCCCCTCCTCATCCACCTCAGTTAACAATTGCTCCACGCCAGCAAGGTGCTGCATGAGGCGATCGGATTGTTGACGGTCAAGCGAAGACATAGCGATCGGAAGTTGCTGAAGTTTTCTAGCAGGTTATTATAGCCCTCTTCCGGTTAATAATTTTCCTCGACGACTAATATGTCACTGTACGCCATATCCCTTGGTGACAAAAAATTATAAACAAGTTCCCCAGCTAGACACTGAAGCAGAGGACTAGCGGAGTTCCATTAGAAAGTGATAGCCGCCAATCATCAGTCCTTGATTCAAATAGAATTTGTGAGCCGGATGACGAGTTACGCGACAATCTAAATGGAGTTGCACACAGTGATGCTGTTCGGCATATTCCGCTAACCAAGAGAGTAGCTGGCTACCATAACCGTGGGAACGGGTTTCGCTATCTGTCACCAAATCATCAACATATAAATACTTGCGCCAAGCAAAACTTTCACTAATGTGAAATCCGGCAACTGAGACAACCCGATCGTCAACTTGTAAGTAAGCGAGCTGATAGCGATCGTGTTGCATCTGTTGAACTTGTTCGACAAACGTTTCAACCATTAAGTAAGGATGCAATTGCACCAATAATGGATAGCATTGAGCAATTTCAGTCGTTGATTCCGCTAATTTAATCACCATCACCTGTTCCTCAAACCCGATCATCCGTTGCCCTCCTGAGTAATTCTGTAACGCTCGGCGGCAAGGTGACTGCCCGGTTGGGCTCTGGGTTAAAATCTACGACTTGCACCACCGCATCCAAATTTAAACCGCCGTAAATATGGGGAAATTTTTCTCCCGTCGCGATCGCATCGTAGCGAATCTCTGCCTGTACTTGGGTAGCATCAATACACAGTAATACCAGGTTGGTTTGCCCCTGAAAAAACCGCTCCACCACTCCGGGAATTTGCGCCGGAACTGAACAGTGAATAAAGCCTTCCGATGCCAAACTATCGGCTCGATATTCCCCCAGTTGTTCGGCTTGTTGCCACTGCGATCGGGTAGTAATGTGCAAAATAATCGTCATCACTTACAGCACTAAATCAAGTAAATTCCAACTAATCATTTGCCCAGTTGACTGAGAGGAATTCACGGTGGCGATCGGTACTGGCGCGGTCATCATTCCTTGACTACCAATCCACCCGAGAATGACAGTAATCACAATTGCCTGAAAGAATTTGTTGAGCATCTCCGACCTCCTGAGCAGTTGATCACAGCGAATTGAATCGCCATCTGTAGTCATCCTACCCAATGCCTGGATGAAGTCACCTCGCCTCAATGGTTCGCCCAATCAGGTGAAGAGTAGGGGTACGGCATCCCATCCGGGAAGCAAGCTACAGAGATTTCTGGGGTGGCAAAGATTTTTTATTGAATGCCACGCCCCTACAGAACGATGCAGAGTGATTGAATTCCCATTCCTAAACGTCCGGTTTACCAGGCGATCGCTAAGCCATCGGCACGAGGTTCGGAGGCGGCAACCAACACCCCATTCTGCCGCAAAATCATTTGTCCCCGCCCAAAGAAGCCACCCCGCCGAACTAAATGCTGCCGTTCTGTTAACGCATCGGCAACGGATTGAGACACCGATCGCTCCAGCAAGATCCGATTCTGCTCCAAAAACCGCCAACGAGGAGCATCCAGCGCCGCCTGCGGATTCATGCCGTAATCAACTAAATTCACCACCATTTGCAGATGTCCCTGGGGCTGCATCGGCGCACCCATCACGCCAAAGGCTCCTAATGGTTGGTCAGCTTGGGTGAGAAAGCCAGGAATGATCGTATGAAAGGGACGCTTACCCGGAGCAATCTGATTCGGGTGTCCCGCTTCAACACTAAATCCAGTCGCTCGGTTATGCAGGGCGATTCCCGTCTCCGGCACTAAGATGCCACTGCCAAACCCCTCATAGTTGGACTGAATGAACGACACCATCAAATCCGGGTCAGCCGCCGTCAGGTAGACTGTACCGCCTTTGGGTAAACCCGGTTGCGCTAGAGGTAGGGCAGTGGGTTGAATCAGCTGACGACGATCGCGGGCATAGGACTGACTTAATAAATCAAGGGACGACAGATCCATGTGATGCGGATCAGCCACATAGCGATAGGCATCGGCAAACGCCAGTTTCATCGCTTCGATCTGCCAGTGGTAACTGTCGGCTGACTCACGCGGATAACGCCCTAGCTCAACGCCCTCCAGAATATTCAATGCCATCAACGCGGCAATCCCCTGACCATTGGGGGGAATTTCCCAGACTGTAATCCCCCGGTAATCGGTCGAAATGGGTTCCACCCAATCTGCCTGATGATTTGCCAAATCCGCCAGAGTCAGATAGCCCCCAGTTGCCACCGCAAAATTCACTATCTGTGTTGCTAAATCGCCTCGATAGAACGATTCTCCACCACTGTGCGCGATCGCTCGTAAGGTAGCAGCGTGGGCAGGACTGCACCAGATTTCCCCTACCGATGGAGCGCGATCGCCCGGAAAGAACACTGATTTGAACGGTTGAAATTCCGCGCCTTGTAAGGGCAAATAGCGAGATTCCGATCGCTTCCAGGCAATTGCCGTCTCCGGCGACACCGGATAGCCCGCTTCGGCATAGCGAATCGCCGGTTCAAATAATCGCTCAAATGGTAATTTTCCCCACCGTTGCCATAAGGTTTGCCATGCCGACACAGCCCCCGGTACGGTGACACTCAACCAACTGCGATCGGGAATCTGCTGGAGATTCGCACATTGTTCTGGAGTGAGAGCTTGCGGACTGCGACCCGAGCCATTTAAGCCGTGGAGTTTACCATCCCAAACCAGAGCAAAGGCATCCCCCCCAATCCCGTTAGAGGTTGGTTCTACCACCGTTAGGGCGATCGCCATTGCCACCGCCGCATCGATCGCATTCCCCCCTGCCCACAGCATCTCCATCCCTGCCAGGGTGGCTAAGGGTTGACTGGTGGCGACCGCGCCCCGTTGCCCTAAAACAACCCGGCGACTGGAGGGATAGGGGTAATCAGTTAAATCAAAGGAAATCATGTTAGGTATCGATCGCGGTTTGTCCTACCACTGGTTTTAACTTGGGGAGAATGCGATCGCAGCTAAATAGAGTTCCAGCCATCACACAAACGGGCACCATAATCAAATTCAAAAAGGGAATACTCATCAATCCCAAACACACCAGCGCAAAGCTGACACTGGCAGGAATCGTGCGGAAAACCAGACCAATTTTGGTGCGAAAACGCAGTCGCCGTCGTTCTAATGGGGGATCGATAAAATCCAACACAACCATCAGTGCGGCAAGGGCAATACTACCCAGACTGGCAATCAGATTCCCGATCGGGGGGAAAAAGTGCAGCAGTAATAAGGGCAAGCCAATCACGACCAGGAGCAACAATTTTTTCAGTTGAAAGGCGATCGCCCGCCAGATGTCATGGACAATGCGCCCCCAACTGGGAGAACCGATGATTGGTAATTCACCTAATCGCTCTTTCTCAATTTGTTCGGCAACCATGCCATACCAGGGTGCGCCAAAAATCGCCCCAAATTGTACCAGCAGGAATCCCGTAATCAGCAATAACAATAACGCTAATAAGGCTTGCAACAATTCATCAAACACCGTTGCCACTGAGGGAATCCACATCAGCCAACGAGACAACCACTCCGGCGATCGGGCAATTTGGGTGGCTAACCAATTGGGAATACTCGCAGTTCCCTGAGCGATCGCTCGCCACCCCGGAATCAACAGACTGGCATACAAAATCATGCCAACCACAATATTCACCCCAATGGGAATGACAATCCCACTCCACAGTTGCGGAGCCTGCTGCAACAACGACAATACTCGTAGAGGATACAACGCCCCCGCCACAAAACTAATTGGCGCTGTGACAAAGGTTTTAATCGCTCCCGGTTCTGGTTTTTGGTTCATGTAAATCAATCATTAAATGGAGCCAACTCAGTAGCCAGGTGAAATTAATTGGGAGATGCCAGCCTTTTGCCCTCACCCCCAGCCCCTCTCCCAAAACTGGGCGAGGGGAGCCAATCTTAGCCCCCTTCTCCCAAATTTGGGAGAAAAAGGTTGGGGGATGAGGGCAGTTTTAGCATCGTCAGTTTAATTACGCCTACCTACTTATTGTTAGATTATCCTCGGGATGGATAGGTGTTAGTGAATACCTCCTTTAAGTGCATTCTTAGGTTTTCGATACTTTTCCACTGAGCTAGCAGTTTCGGGCTAGCTAATGACTTTGCTTTGGTATCGAACCAGCCCCAATCTGCCTTCATAAATTTTTTATCGGAAGGGATACAATCAGCATCAGAATTGTCAAAATCAGCCACCCAGTGAACCTTAACCCAACGGAAAATTCCCCACGGATCTGATTGCTTCCATTGAGCTTCATCTTCAATACCTTCATTCACAAGTTCAACGATATGTGTTAGACGGCGAACGTCTGTAGACCGTTTCTGAGACAAGATAATCAATGCTCCTTTGGGTAAGTTTAAAGCATGATTCCTTACCCCTACACCATCTCTAAAGCTCAATTGAAAGTAAGAGCCAACCAAAAAATCTTTGTATGCCCACTTCTTATCATCATCATCATTAACATTTTTGATGTATTCCAGCCGATCAAAATCAATCATATTACCTACAGATATTTGCTAGAGAGATCGCAAGACTAAGATAACTCAATTACAACCATTCTCTAGCTTATTTATCCCTAATCACTAGCAAATAAGTGTCCAGCTTTCACTGAGTAAATCTGGGAGGACTTCAACCATTGGGCATCAAATGAGCCTAAATGAGTGGTGGTAATTAACGTTTGAAAGCGATCTTGAATCGCTTCTAATAGTTGGTTCTGCCGATCGAGATCTAACTCTGCCAAGACATCATCCAGTAATAGTAAAGGTGGTTCAGCAATTACCTCTTCAATTAACTTCAGTTCTGCCAATTTAAGGGCTAAAACTAAAGTGCGCTGTTGACCTTGAGAACCATATTGCCGCGCCGAGGTTTGATTAATGGTGAATTCCACATCATCCCGATGCGGTCCCACTAAGGTACTGCGCTGCTGTTGCTCGGCGATCGCCCGTGTCTGCAATTTCTCGAAAAACGCCTGTTGCACCACAGTTGGCTCATCCTGCTCCAGAGGCACATTGGGCGCATAACGGATTGTCAACGCTTCACAACTCCCACTAATCGCCTGATGCCAGTAGTGCGCTAACGGCGCTAACCGCTGCACCACCCGCGATCGTCGCCGGATCACCCGCGTTCCTGCCGTGACTAACTGAGCATCCCACAACGCCAACTCATCCACAGACGACGAATCTGCTACAGCCCCACCTGCCTCATCTCCCTCATCTCCCCATCTCCCTACTCCCCCATCTGCCCGCCCTTCCTTTAACAACGCATTCCGTTGACGCAGAATTTGGTTGTACTGCTGCAAGATATAGGCATAAACAGGTTCCAGTTGAATCAGCAAAGCATCCAGCCAGTGACGACGTTGCTCGGGACCGCCCCGAACCAAATCCAGATCGAGGCTAGAAAACTGGACGGTGTTCAATGTACCTAGAAAATCCAGTTGCCGTCGCATCGGTTGGTGATTCAGGGCGACCGTCCGGCGACTATTTTGCCGAAGCGTAATTCCCAGATCGATCGTCCCGGTCATCCGTTCCAACTGAGCCGCAATCTGAGCCACCGTGTCCCCATCCCGAATCAGATCGCGATCACGGGAAGTCCGGTGCGATCGCAGGGTCGATAACAGTTCTACTGCTTCTAATAAATTGGATTTACCCTGGGCATTATTGCCAACCAAAATCGTTTTGGCTGCATCAAATTCCACCACCTGATCGTGATAGTTGCGGAACTGCCGCAGGTGCAGGGCTTTCAGAAACATTTAGCCTTTTCGCTTCCGCCAGGTTACATAGAGCCGGAGGGCAATCTTCTCCAGTTCAATCCAGACAAACATTAAGACACTAAAGCCTAAACAAATGCTTAATTCGGTCAAGTTGAGGTAATGAGTCCCAAAGAAATTACGCAGGAATGGCACATAAATCAAAGCAAGTTGCAACAGGCTTGTAAACACGACCGATGTCCAAACATACAGGTTCGTCATCGGATTCATTTCGATCGTCAGGCGGGTGTTAGACCGAATTGCCAACGCATGTCCCATCTGTGCCAGACACAGGGTTGTAAATACCATCGTTTTCCAGCGTTCTTGATCGGCAGGATTGGTATAAACAGTATGGGTATAGCTATACGACCAGGTCATCAGTCCGATCGCCAGAATTGACAGAATTAAGCCAATTCGCAGCATATAGCTCCCCAACCCCCGCGCAAAAATACTTTCCTGCGGATCATGGGGCGGACGATTCATCACATTCGGTTCCGCCGGTTCGACGGCTAGTGCCAACGCGGGTAAACCATCGGTGACTAAGTTCATCCAGAGAATTTGTAATGGCGTGAGTGGCACCCCCCCTAAACCAATTAATGGTGCCGCCGCGATCGTTAGCAGTTCACCAATGTTACTGCCCAGAATGTACTTAATAAAGCGCCGAATATTGGTATAGACCACCCGACCTTCTTCTACCGCCGCGACGATCGTGGCAAAGTTGTCGTCCAGCAGCACCATATCGCTGGCATCTTTACTGACATCGGTGCCCGTAATCCCCATTGCTACCCCAATATCGGCTTGTTTCAGGGCTGGGGCATCATTTACACCATCGCCGGTCATCGAAACAATTTGTTGGCGATGCTGAAGCGCCTGGACAATCCGCAGCTTGTGTTCCGGGGCAACTCGGGCATAGACACTGACCTCGCCCACCACCTGTTCCAGTTCCGCCAGACTGAGTTTCTCCAGGTCGCGTCCGGTTAACACGCGATCGCCCGGTTCCGCCATGCCTAAGTCTTCCGCTACCGCTTGCGCCGTTAATTGGTGATCGCCAGTAATCATCACCGGACGAATACCCGCCGTCCGGCAACGAGCCACAGCCCCCCGCACTTCCGGACGAGGCGCATCTAACATACTGACCAGACCTAACCAAATTAACTGTTGCTCGGCGGCATCCTCTTCCGCCTCGGATGGCACCGTTGACAATGGCTTGCAGGCAAAGCCCAGTACCCGCAGTCCCCGCCCTGCCATTTGATTGTTATGCTCTAAAATCGTCTGGCGTTGCTCTGGTGTCAGGGATTGTGCCGCTTCCCCAACCTGAATTTGCGTACACCGCTCCAGAACTAACTCCGGGGAACCTTTCGTAAACATCATGAAGCGATCGATGCCACGACCCGCCGCATTTTCAGGCGCTGTTTCCACAATCACGCTCATGCGCTTCCGTTCCGATGAGAATGGAAACTCTGCCACGCGGGGCATCTCATTCATCCACTGGTCTTTTTGAAATCCCGCTTTACCCGCCAGGCATAGTAAGGCTCCTTCCGTCGGATCGCCTAAAATCACCCAATCGCCTTGCTCTTTCTGTAATACCGCGTCGTTACATAATGTACAGGCAGTTAGCAGGTTTAACAGTTCTGGATGATGGCTGGGCGCGATCACGGCATGACTGCTGTCGGTTAGCGGCTGAAATTCTCCCACCGGATCGTAACCCGAACCCGTCACTTGCAGCACTGTGTTACCCGTATGGAGTAATTGCACCACCATTTTGTTCTGAGTCAGGGTGCCCGTTTTATCCGAGCAAATTGTGGTGACAGACCCCAGGGTTTCGACGGCCGGTAGTTTACGGATCAGGGCATGGCGCTTCACCATCCGTTGCGTTCCCAATGCCAGCGTCACGGTGATCACCGCAGGCAACCCCTCCGGCACGATCGCCACTGCCATACTCAGCGACACTTCTAAAAACTCTTTTCCCACATCACCCAGTGCCACCGCCAATACATTCCTGCCGGTACTCCAGGCGGCATAGCCAATCCCACCAAATACCACCAATCCCACCAGGGCTAAGGCACCGGTTACTAAGGCTTGGCTGAGTTGATCCATCCGTTGCTGCAAGGGAGTCGGTTCCGTTTCCACCTCTTGCAACATGGTGGCAATCCGTCCCAATTCCGTTTTCATCCCGGTGTTCGTGACGATCGCCGTTGCCCGACCATTCACGACTTCCGTCCCTTGAAACACGAGATTAACGCGATCGCCTAAGGGGGTATCTTCAGGCAGTACGGCAGCAACCTGCTTATTCACCGCCTGGGCTTCCCCGGTTAATGCAGCTTCCCGCACTTGTAAATTTGCTGCTTCGATTAACCGGGCATCGGCAGCCACCTGTACCCCGGCTTCCAGCAACATCACATCTCCCGGCACCAAATCACGGGAATCGACTTCGATCGTTCTACCATCCCGAATGAGCCGCACTCGGGACGAGGCCATTTGCTTCAAGGCAGCTAGATCTTTTTCCGCTTTACTTTCCTGCAAGTAACCCAGTAGCCCATTCAGAATCACGATCGCCAGAATTGCGATCGTGTCCTTAAACGGCACATCATTCGCCTTCAGATCCCCCGCTTGCCAGGAAACAAAGTCCAAAATGCCAGAGACGATCGCCACGGCAATCAACAACAGCAGCATGATGTTCGTGAACTGGTCGAACAAAATCTTCCAGGCACTCCGTCCCTGGGCTTCTACCAATTCATTGGAACCATAGCGCTCTAGTTGCTCAGCCGCTTGTTCACTGGTTAAACCGAGTTGGCGATCGGTCTGTAATAATTCCAGAGCTTTGTCAGCGTCCAAAGTATGCCAAAGCGTGACAGAGCCAGACGCAGGAGGTTGTGCAGTCATACAGAAATGTTACGGGAAGTGCTATAACACCTACAGAACTTAATGATAGTGCCTATACTAATCAAATAGCACTATTAAATAGTGTTAAGTTAAAGCCAATTTCCTTCTTCAGATGGTTGCTAACCCGTTTATTCCCGAAACATTAGTAGGGCGGCAGGCAGAATTGCAGCAAGTTAGCCAAATTCTCGCCGCTGATGGTGATTTGTTGATTGCCGGAGTTCCCGGTAGTGGACGACGAACCCTGGTTCGTTTCGCCGCGCAAGCCGTTGGTGCCAGGATGGTTGAAATCGACTGCCTGCGAGCCACAGATAGCAACCGCTTCTTACACTTAATTGCTGAAAGTATTCTGACAGTGTTTGAATCCGCCCCTGACTTAGCCCTGATTCGACACTGGAGTAGCAATCAACCCATTGTTTTAGAGCACCCGATCGGCGGACGTGCCAAGCTAGTGTGGCATTCATCGCCCAAAGAGTCCTGGAAACTGTTTCAAATCCTCCTGACCCTACCGCAGGTCATGGCAGAATGGCTCAACTGCCGGATTGTGTTGGTGTTTGAGAATTTTCCTCACATTCGCTCCTGGGATCGATCGGGACAATGGGAGCGCTATTTACGCCAGGAAATTCAACACCAAAGCCGGGTGAGTTATGCCTTAATCGCCACAACTGCTGAAAGTTGGGTACAACACAGCAACATGCAAGTGGTATTTCTACCGCCCCTTGCCGATCGGGAACTGGAACCCTGGATCATCACCACAATGGCAACCCAAGGATTAAAGTTTGATCCAGATAGCCAAGCCCTGAAGCTATTTCTCAACTATGTTCAAGGCAACTTAGGGGATGCGATCGCCCTGGCTCGCCGGATTTGGCTCGACTATCGAGCGTTAAACTGCGATCTTGGACCTGTCTCTTATACACATCT
>NZ_JBLZFZ010000024.1:0-97884 GCF_050753385.1 Pantanalinema rosaneae CENA516 | reverse complement strand
AGATGTGTATAAGAGACAGGGGGAGGATGGGGGAGGTTGTCCGATCAGGTCGTGGGCAGAGGGAGAGAGGGGAGTCGGTTGGCTGTCGGCAGGGAGGGGATAGAGGAGAGCGATCGTGCCTGTAATCAGGGCGATCGTTGACCATGAGCAAATTTGAGAAACCTGACAGTGCATACAAACCAACCTTGAAATCACGGTTTTTTAAGTTACAAAAGGTTATTGCTTTCTAGAGTGTCTGTTAAGAGCGACTCTGGCTCCACCAAACTAGCGTCACAATAACGGAAGTTAGGCGAATATGTGGAGCTAGTGTACTTATGCGACCGATTCGGACGTTTAACGTTTCTCCGTCCCTACCTCCCCAACTGGAACCGCTTCGTAAGCTAGCCTACAACCTCCATTGGGACTGGAACGTTGATACGAAGGATTTATTTCGTCGTTTGGATCTGGATTTGTGGGAATCCAGTCGGCATAACCCGGTACTGATGCTAGGAACCATTAGCCAAAAGCGGTTGCAGGAAGCTGCCGAAGATGAAGGATTTTTAGCCCAGATGGAGCGGGCATCTCGGCAACTCGATGATTATCTACAGGAACGGACGTGGTATCGCAAACACCGCCATCGATCGGCTGATCAGGGTGATTCCGCTCAGGAATGTTATGCCTATTTCTCGGCGGAATTTGGGCTGACCGACTGTTTGCCGATCTATTCCGGTGGTCTAGGAGTATTGGCTGGGGATCACCTGAAATCTGCTAGTGACCTGGGTTTACCTTTAGTGGGAGTGGGACTGCTCTATCAGGAAGGTTACTTCGCGCAATACTTGAATGCCGATGGATGGCAACAGGAGCGCTACCCGATTAATGATTTCTATAATATGCCCCTGCATCTGGAACGCCATCCGGATGGGTCGGAATTACGCCTGGGGGTGAACTATCCAGGGCGGGTAGTCTATGCGCGAGTCTGGCGGGTGCAAGTGGGAACGGTGCCGCTTTACTTGCTGGATACTAATATTGAACCGAATAATCCCTACGATCACGACATCACCGATGAACTCTATGGCGGTGATATCGATATGCGAATTGATCAGGAGATCATGCTGGGGATCGGCGGGATGCAAATGCTGAAAGCCTTGGGGTTCAATCCCACCGTTTGCCACATGAATGAGGGACACTCCGCCTTCCTGGTCTTAGAGCGGATCTGGAACATGATGGCAGATCATGGGCTGACTTTTGCCGAAGCCAGACAACTCGCCCGCGCCAGCCAGATTTTTACCACCCATACCCCTGTGCCAGCAGGGATTGATCTGTTTCCCCCCGATAAAGTGATGCATGCAGTCGGGTACTATGCCGATCGCTTTGACCTCTCCCAGGAAGAATTTTTAGCCCTGGGGCGGGAGAACACCGGAGATTTGGCGGCTCCCTTCAGCATGGCAGTCCTGGCAATCAAAATGGCAAACTTTGTCAATGGGGTGAGTCAACTACATGGGCTGGTGTCTCAAAAGATGTTCAGTCCCCTATGGACAGACTTACCCGTGAATGAGGTTCCCATTACTGCCATTACCAATGGCGTTCATGCCCGTAGCTGTGTCGCCAAGCCGACGCAGGAGCTATACGATCGCTATCTCGGGCCCAATTGGTCAGAGTCCCCCGCCGATCATCCCCTCTGGGAACGGGTGAAGTCGATTCCCGACGAAGAACTCTGGCGGAATCACGAACGCTGTCGCTCAGAATTAGTCGTATTTGTGCGAGAACGGTTACAGCGAACGCTGCGCGATCGAGGGGCATCACCCACTGAAATTACTAAAGCGGCGGAAGTTTTAGATCCCACTGTGCTGACGATCGGCTTTGCCCGCCGGTTTGCCACGTATAAACGGGCAACATTGTTTCTGCGGGATTTAACCCGGATTCGCAAAATCTTATTGGATATGGGGCATGTGAAACGTCCATTTCCCCACAAAAAACGGATGGTGCAGTTTGTCATTGCCGGTAAAGCCCATCCGAAAGATATTCCGGGGAAAGAACTGATCCGGCAAATTGTCCACTTCACCCGCGAAGAAGGGATCAATGCCCATGTCGTCTATATTCCTGATTACGATATTCACGTCTCTCGGCTGATGGTGGCGGGGTGTGATGTCTGGCTGAATACTCCCCGTCGCCCCCGCGAAGCCTCTGGCACCAGTGGCATGAAGGCAGCAATGAATGGCTTACTGAATTTGAGCATCCCAGATGGCTGGTGGAATGAAGCCGATTATGTCCGTACCGGCTGGGCGATCGGGCAAGGCGAAGATTACGACGATCCCACCTATCAGGATGATGTGGAAGCAAATGCCCTCTACGATCTGCTGGAACAGGCGGTAGTGCCACTCTTTTACGATCGCGGCGAAGATGATTTGCCACGGGGTTGGGTTGCCAAAATGAAAGATGCTATCCGGTTAAACTGTCCTCGGTTTAACACCGCCCGGATGGTGGGAGATTATGCTACTAGAGGGTATTTTCCGGCAAGCGATCGCTATTTAGTGCTGACCTCTGACCACTATGCCCCAGCCAGAGAGCTTGCCCAATGGAAGGCAAAAGTGACGGAGCATTGGTACAACATCAAGATTCTCAATGTCGATGTTTCCCAGCCCGCCGATATCCATGTCAACCAAACGGTAACGGTTAAAACCCAGATCCATTTAGCGGCACTCACACCCGCCGATGTGGAGGTGCAGTTGTATCAAGGTCCTGTGGATGCCAGTGGCGAAATTGTTAATGGTGTCCCCTCGGTCATGCAATATCAAGGCACAGATCAACAGGGCAACCGGATTTACCTGGGGGAATTGGTATATGGTAATAGCGGCTTACAAGGACTCTCCCTCCGGGTAATTCCCAAGCACGACAACCTGGGCAGTCCTTATGGGATGGGCTTAGTCATTTGGGCAACGCCCTAAGGTTAGCAGGCTCCCTGCTTACGCAAAATCACGTAGATCGTGCGACCAATCAGGATCAGATCATAAAGTGGATGCCATTGTGCCTGGTAGCGCAAATCCAGTTGCACGATATCCTCAAAATCCTGAATCAACGATCGTCCGTTCACCTGCCACTCGCCAGTCATACCGGGCTTCACGTTTAATCGTTGCCAGTGATGGTTTTGATAACGGGATACTTCGTCAGCAGTAGGAGGGCGAGTCCCCACCAAACTCATCTCCCCTTTCAAAACATTCCAAAACTGCGGCAATTCGTCTAAACTTGTCCGTCGCAAAAACCGCCCGACTCGCGTTACTCGCGGATCATTCTGATTCTTGAAGATCAGCCCTTTAGCTTCATTGTTAATCTGAGCCTTCAGATCATCCGCATTAGTCACCATCGATCGAAACTTATAAATCCGAAAGGGTTGCCCCAACAACCCATACCGTTCTTGTACGAATAACACTGGTCCGGGACTATCCAGCTTAATCGCGATCGCGATCGGTACATAAATCACTGCCAGAATCAGCAGACCCACTAACCCACCCACAATATCGAGCCATCGTTTAAAGCTAGAGGAAGCAGATTGATGTGGTACTGACAAATTGGCAGATGTATACCCCGGAAAGTCAACTATTGCCTGGTTTAGAGCAGATTGCATAGCAATTCCGTATATCGAGAAAGACCGTGTAAACACGTATGACCTTCAGCAATTACTATAAGACCAAGTCACAGTCACCAAACGTATACCGTGATAGCACGGAAGCAATCTTTTCTAGAACTTCACAAGAGGAAAGTTTTATAAAGGGTTGATGAAGATAGCTATAGAGATAGACGACCTTCCACCCAAAAATCTCAAAATCTAGCATTGAGAAGACACAAGGGTAGTTGCTGATGCAAGCTAGTACACCCGAGTAGCAAGGCTTGAGGAGAGTTTAATTCTATGAACAACCAAAAACCGTCTGCCGGTTTAATTCCGTGTAGAAATTAAACTCTTGATGAAGATTCCTACAACTGAGGTTACAGTCATTCTGCGGTGTGAAGTAGCAAATTCATCGGCAATCAGGCGTTTTCGAGCCAGTGAGTTACACAGCCAGTGCTGCAAGCTGAGGCAGTAGAGCCTGCAATGCTTTTCCCCGGTGACTGATTGATTGCTTTAATTCCAGAGACATTTCAGCAAAGGTCTGTTGATGCTCGGGGACATAGAAGATGGGGTCGTAGCCAAACCCACCCGTACCCTGGGGAGTATGGAGAATCTCGCCCGGACAAATCCCTTCCGTTTGTACTGCGATCGTGCCATCGGGTCGAGCTACGGCAGTCACACAGACAAATCGCGCTGATCGATCGGACTGTTCGCCTAATTCGGTTAACAATCGTTGAATCCGCTCGGCATCGGTATTGCCATAGCGGGCTGAATACACACCTGGCGCACCATTCAGGGCAGTCACTTCTAAGCCAGAGTCATCCGCGATCGCCCATTCTCCCGTCGATCGGGCAACTTCCGAGGCTTTCAAACAGGCATTCGCCGCAAAGGTGTCACCCGTCTCGTCTACTTCTAGCTCGGCAGGCTTGGCTTGCAATTCCCAATCCAGATCGGCTAGCACCGCTTGCAGTTCTCGCACCTTACCGGGATTCCCAGTGGCTACCACTAATATTGTCATGGCATGGACACCTGGCAATCGATTCCTAACACCTGCTTGGCAAAGGCATCCCAACTCAAAACCTCATCCAGTAGGGCTTGATAGCCTAAGACATTGGGATGTAAGCCATCTTCGAGTAAATGAGCCTGACACCAATCGCTACCGTGTTCCATCCAGCGAGTGAAGACATCCAAGTAAGGAATTTGCCGCTGCTGGCACGCCAGCCGAGTTGCCTCTTTATAGCGGACTTGATCGGCATGATTATAGTAGAAGCAACCCAGAAAGGGCATCTTTGCCTCATTGACTGGCACCATACCGACAAACAAAACCGGACATAAGCGCTGTGCCTGATCCAGTAAATTCCCCAGTTCCACCTGAAACTGCTCAAAGTCTGTGAAGTTGCGTCCATCCGGTCGGGCTAAGCGGGCAGAATCATTCACACCAACCGACAAAATAATCAGATCAGGGACTCGATTCCGGAGTTCACCCCGATGCCGAAATTCGGTTTCTAATCGCTGTGCCACCTGGCGGACACCATCACCCCGCACCCCAAGATTGTAGAGCGCATGACCGGGGCTATCGGGATGCATCCAACTCCGCCGCAGGCGATCGACCCAACCGCCCCCTTCAGGATCGCCAAATCCATAAATCAGGCTATCTCCCAATGCCACAATTTTAAGCGGTAGCGTTTGGGTAGAGGTGAAATTGCGTTGAGACCGAAACGAAGGAATGACAGGGGCTTGCATGAATCAATTCCGGGTTCAGAGGAGTCAGTCCAATCAGGTGATCAATCTACTACCAGTCGCGATCGCAGTCTTAGCCGTTATTCCATCCTGGAGTTGAATCCTGATGTCAGTCAGACAGGACAAGCATGGCGCGACAAACCCTTCCGAATCATTATCGGTTGGGCAGACTAGGTATGACTTCACTCAGCAATCTAGCACTTGAGCCAGAAGTTTGCAAATCTTTATAATACTGGGCGGAACGGCGGAAAACCTTACCAAATCTTTAAACCAACTAACCGAGGGTAATCGTTGCCCAAATCCACTGTCCACCAGTGATCAGATAAAAGCCACCGACTAAGAGCAGCATGACGCTGGCGACTCGTACAATTTTGTCAGAATGGATCAGTAAAGTTCGCGTTTGTTTTGCTAATCCGGTAAATAAGCTGGCAAAAAAG
Organism: Pantanalinema rosaneae CENA516; assembly: GCF_050753385.1. Classification (NCBI taxonomy): domain Bacteria; kingdom Bacillati; phylum Cyanobacteriota; class Cyanophyceae; order Leptolyngbyales; family Leptolyngbyaceae; genus Pantanalinema; species Pantanalinema rosaneae. Next base: position 92,124 of record NZ_JBLZFZ010000024.1, on the reverse strand, counting down.
ATAATGGCGGTATAGCCCAGAGCATAACTAATCATTGCTAAGGTGCTTTGGAGTTGTGAACCCGTGGCAGCACCTGCACTGAGTACCGTTACGACGATCGGGCTAGTACAGGGAGAGCTAACCAGAGCAAACGTTAAGCCAATCCCATAGGGCCCAATGAACATCGATCGCAGCACTCCGCCCAGCGATCGGCTAGCTTTGCGATCGCTCGGTGGCGCATTGGTCGCAGCCATCTGCCATCGGCTTGGCAGGTTAGGCAACTGCACAATTCCCGCCAGACTTAACCCCATCAAAATGATTAAGCTGCCTACTGCCACGTGAAAATAACCTTTGTATTCCCGGAAGACAATTCCAGCCAAGGAAGAAACTAAGCCTAACAGGCTGAGAACCGTCACTACTCCTAAAACAAATAAACTTGCCTTGAGCCACGCATCCCGTCGGGAAGTGATTTCTCGGGTCCCGATATAACTGAGATTAATCGGCAACATTGAGAGAATACAGGGAGAAACACTGGCAATTACCCCACCTGCAAACGCCAGACTGACTAGCAGAATCGGATTGCTAGCCGCACTTTGCTGTTGCTGACTAAACCACCCTTGATAACTCTCATTTGCCCAAAACGAAAATTGTTCAACGAACTGATATAGAGAACTTTGACTAATCAGATTAACAAGCCAAACCGCAAATAATCCGCCACAAAACAACAGAAATGGTAGTAAGAATTTGATTAAATAACGAACTGAAAGGGGTTGGGAAGGAAGTTTGGTACGAGTCATAAATTGGCTGGCAAGGTTGTGATTAAACAGGAGTGCATGATTGGAACCGGGAGCACAACAAGTAGCCGAGTCAACAACGATCGCCCGACAACGGGTGCTGGAACAGCGCGATCGATTTTAGTTAAAAGTTACGAGAGCCTTGATAATCAGAAATTTCTGCCAGTTCTTCTAACGAACGCATACCTCGATAGAATTGCCCATCAATTTCCCAGGTGGGATAACTGATGATCTTCGCCTGCCGACATAAAGCCGGTTGGGCATTTTCGCCCCCCGGATCACATTCAATCACTTGCAATCGACTAGCCGCATCGGCAAATAATTCCTGCTGCCGCTGACAATAGGTACACCAGAATGTGCTGTATAACTTGGCACCACTTTGCTGTAGATGCTGGGCAAGGGCCGCTTTCGCCGGAGTGGCTTTAGGGACAGAGCGTAGGGATTTGCGGAATTCTGCCAGTGAACAACCTGTAGCGCTAATGAGTAAGACGATCGCCCATCCCAGGAGCGGAAATCGGATTGTGCTAGGTTGATGGCTCATTGGGTCATTGCCTATCGGGAAACGGTAAATATCTAAACATCAATTCAATCAGAGAAGCCAAATTTCCTGAGCGATCGCCAATCACTCGATCAAGGTCACGGCGATCGCCCCGGTAAACACCCGCCAGATCATTATCGTCTTAAGGGTTGTCCATCTCGGAACTCACCGCTAATCCGGTTCCCATTTCTCATTACCATAGTGCCTCTGCCATCAGGAATCCCGCGACGAAGTTCGCCGTTGTAGCTTCTGATCGCGTTGCCTTGCGGATAGCTACAGGTTCCCTTGCCGCTTAATTGGTTGTTGTAGAACACCCCCTGACAGCGAATCCCATTACGATTAGAGATTGTGCCATTGCCGTTAATTTGCCCCAGATAAAATTGTCCAGCATAGGTATACTGCCCATCTACAAGTGTGCCACTCCCATGCGGTTGTCCTCGCAGGAGTTGGCCGGTATAACGCCCCCCATTGGCATACGTAAATGTGCCACGTCCACTGAATTCACCGTCTTTAAACTCACCTTCATACCGATTGTTATCGGCAAACAGAAACATGCCTCTGCCATTTGGCCGACCATTCCGCACTTGCCCTTCATAGCGATCGCCATTGGTGTAAACAAACACTCCGGTTCCACTGGGAATCCCATTTTGGATCTGCCCCCTGTAATAATCGTAGGCTGTACCTGTTTGATCGACCTGAGAATAAACACAGATCCCCGTCCCACTCCGCCCCTGGAAATTTCCAGTACAGGGAGTGCCATCTAGCAGCGTAATGGCTGCCGCTTGAACGGGGAAAGGACGACCAAAACTAACTGCCAAATTTAGTAGGGTCAGGGCACTTCCACCGACGATCCACTGTATTTTCAACCATTGACTCTTCATCGCTACCTCCGTTGACGATGAACCAGTTTCGCTTCCTAGTATCTCCTGCTTATCAAGAATCTCAACACCGAAGTTTCCATAAAAATGCCAGCAAAAGATCAGGTTTTAGGGAGCGGGAAGGGCAACACTTCTCGATCGACCATTGCCACTTTACACATAGAAAAACCCTAGCCTGGAAACGCGACTAACATCCAGGGTTCCCAAAAAACTGGTTAAAAAAACATCTGAGGGTGATTTTTGAGAACGAGTTTACCCCGGCAAGACGGCAAAGCAATCACTAAAGCAATCACTGGTTCGATTCAGTGTTTAACCCCATGATTTTTCGGACTACCGTGAGTGGTCATGATTTCGTTTCAAATAGTCACAACTCATCGACAAAATCCATAAATTTATTGACATGAATAGGGGAGATTAGAGCTATTGTGGAATTAGCGCATTCGGGAAGTTTTTGGTTATGCATCAGCACAAGTTTGTTGTCTTGCTTGGGGCGATCGCTCTGGCAATGGTTGGCTGTTCTTCCGAACCCACGGTAGATACTGCAACATCTCCAGAAGCAGTGCCATCTCCTAGCCCGGTTCAACCGTCCCCCTCACCGGCTGCACCGCAGGCAGCCCAACCGTTAGTCGCCCAGAAACCAACGGCTCCTGGCTCCGTTCTGCCCGGTTTAATTCAATCGACTAATGCCAATGAACGGGCGAAGAATGTTGAGCAAGAGATCACCACTCAACAACAACAGGCAAACAATCCCTTTGGGGCCGTACCCCTAGCAGCACCTCAGACTCCTCCCCGACGACCCGTTCCCAATGTGGCAGCTTTACCAGCCGGAACTAATCCCGGCGGGGGCGCGGCAGCTACTCCAGTCGAAGCCAGGGAGCCTCTACTACCGACTCCTGGTAGACCCCCCGCGATCGCAGCTAGACCCGCAGGAACGACGGGCAGAACAGCCCGCAATCCCGGACAACCGAATGCAGCAACTCCATCTGGTACAGCCGCTAGGCCAGCGGGAACCGGCACAGCCGCTGGAACGGCGGGAACTGGAGGCACAGCGACAGCAGGACGACCCGCGACCGGGGGCAACGGTTCTACGGTGGCAGCATTACCGCCACGACCTAGCACGACGTTGGCAGATGGCGTAGAAGTCAGTGGTGTGGTCAATATCAATGGCGTACCCCAGGCGATCGTCAGAGCCCCAAACGAGGAGACCAGTCGTTACGTTGGGGTTGGACAGCGATTGTCGAATGGTCGTGTCTTAGTCAAACGCATTGAGATGAATCGTGGCTCAGAGCCCGTTGTGGTGTTGGAAGAAAATGGGGTAGAGGTGGCAAAAGCCGTTGGTGACAGACCCGCCAGAGAGGGGAATACCGCTTAATCCGGGCGCTGAATCCGTCCAACCTGGCTAAATTGATCTATAAACATAGGTGGCGATTGATTAACCGCCATGTCACACTAGCGCGGTCAGCTTCATGGAAAAAATGGGTACAGCGATCGGTGGTTATGCTCCAGATTTTGAGCTGCCCGGAACCGATGGTTCGGTGCATCACCTGTTCCGCTATTTGGAACGGTTGCAAGCGGTAGGAGTGGTATTTATGTGTAACCACTGTCCCTACGTCAGGCTTTATCTGGAGCGGCTTAAACAGATTCAGGCAGACTTTCAGGATCAGGGATTTACCTTGATTGGAATCAATCCGAACGATGCCGATCGCTATCCCGATGACAGTTTTGACAACATGCGAGAGTTTGCCACTCAGCATCAACTCAATTTCCCGTACCTGCGGGATGTCACCCAGGATGTTGCCCATAGTTTTGGGGCTGAAAAAACACCACAAGTGTTTCTGCTCAATCGGGAGGGCATTCTTTGCTATAACGGGCGGATTGATGATAATGCCGATCAGCCTGAAGCAGTGGCAACGGCTCATTTCCGGGCGGCAATCCATCAGGTTTTAAGTGGGCAACCAATTACGCCGACCTACATTCCACCCATGGGTTGCTCCATTAAATGGCGGAGTTAACCAACGAGTCTGGGGAGAAACCACTGACTGTTGGCATCTTAGTGCTATCGTAGGGTGAAGTAAATTAGAGCAAGAAGCACAGTAATCCCATGGGATTAACTTACCAACGAGTTTTACTTAAGTTAAGCGGTGAAGCTCTAATGGGCGACCTTGCCTATGGGATTGATCCAACCATTGTGCAAGATATTGCCCAGGAAGTCGCTGAGATTGTTGCCACTGGAGTCCAAGTCGCGATCGTCGTTGGCGGCGGTAACATTTTCCGGGGCGTGAAAGGAGCCGCAGCTGGGATGGATCGGGCAACGGCCGATTACATTGGCATGATTGCCACGGTAATGAACGCCATGACCCTGCAAGATGCCCTGGAACGGGCAGGAGTCCCCACGCGAGTGCAAACGGCGATCGCCATGCAAGAGGTGGCAGAACCCTACATTCGGCGGCGGGCAATTCGGCATTTAGAGAAAAATCGAGTTGTGGTGTTTGGAGCCGGGTCTGGCAATCCCTTTTTCACCACCGATACAACTGCCGCCTTACGAGCAGCCGAAATCAGTGCCGATGTGCTGTTTAAGGCAACCAAAGTCGATGGCGTGTATGATGCCGATCCGCAGACCAATCCCCAGGCTCGGCGGTATCAAACCTTGAACTATGCCCATGTCCTGAGCCAGGATCTGCGGGTGATGGATAGTACCGCGATCGCTCTATGCAAAGATAACAACATTCCCATCATTGTCTTTGACCTCTCTGTGAAGGGAAATATTCGTCGGGCTGTGATGGGAGAACCGATTGGAACGCTTGTCGGAGGTTCTTGTGAAGTTAGCTGATGTTGAAGACCACATGCATAAGTCGGTTGAGGCGACTCAACGATCGTTTAATACAATCCGAACGGGACGGGCAAACGCTGCTATCCTCGATCGGATTACGGTGGAATACTATGGTGCGCCCACGCCCCTGAAATCTCTGGCAAGCATCAGTACCCCGGATGCCAGTACGATCACGATTCAACCCTTCGATCGCTCCAGCCTGAACCTGATTGAAAAAGCGATTTCGATGTCAGATTTAGGGCTAACTCCCAATAATGATGGTTCGATCATTCGCCTGAATATTCCTCCCCTGACCAGCGATCGCCGGAAAGAACTGGCAAAAATAGCCGCTAAATTTGCTGAAGAAGGGAAAGTCTCAATTCGGAATGTCCGCCGGGATGCGGTCGATTCTGTACGGAAACAAGAGAAAAATAGCGAACTTTCGGAAGACGAAGCGCGAGACTTGCAGGACAAAATTCAGAAATTGACTGACAAATACATCGCTAAAGTTGATGAATTATTAGCGGAAAAAGAGAAGGATATCGCCACAGTTTAACGCTAATTGGTATAAGCAACTGAACCAAATTGCTACCACCGACTAGCGGTTTCAACTGCCAATTATGTTTGTAAGGGTATAGCCATGCTATGCCCTTTTTAATTGATTTTAATGGCTTAAACAGGGAGTTCGGTCAACGCCATAGGACGAACGACATACGCCACATGCATTGGATAGCCTTGGGAATAGATGGCATCTACATACTTAAGCGCCAACTCCCGATCGCGATAATTTTGCAGGGGTTTTTCCTGCCCATTGGGATACCGAATGCATAGTTGCCACATCATCGCTACCTCCTAATGGTTTCGTGATCGGAGCAATCATGCATACTTGCTTTACGAAACCTTTATATCTAATCCTATGATGTGTAGAAAAAGTTGTACTCCGTGCAATTCATGAATCCTTTTCTTGTGGCAGTTACATCAACTGGAATAGTCGCGCATCAGGTCACAGTTTTTCTTAATCCTATGGTGATCTCTCCGCAATAAATTCGTGAAGTTTCCTGAATTGGCAGCCGAAAATTAGTAGAGCCAATTAAGCTAAATCAGCAGAAGTGCGGAGAATGGATATGAGGAATTGAGCCATTTGAGCCTCTGAATCAGTAGAGATGCTGACCTCATTTCTATGGATAGATCGCTAAAGTTTGGTTGGCGATCGTATATTACTGAAAGACTGGTACACCTTGGGGAGAACCTGGCATGATATTCGACTGTATTGTTGTAGGAGCGGGACCTGCGGGTGCGTCAGCCGCCTATCACTTGGCGAAGCGCGGTCGCTCAGTCCTGCTTCTAGAAAAGCATTCTCTCCCCCGGTATAAGCCGTGTGGTGGGGGGGTGCCGTCTACCGTGTCACAGTGGTTTGAGTTCGACTTCAGCCCCGTCGTGGATCAAACCGTGAAAAACGTGCAGTTCACCTGGAAGCTGGGGGATCCGATCGATGCTTATCTGACCACCCCCGAACCGATGTGGATGGTGAAACGAGATGCCTTCGATCACTTTTTGGTACAACAGGCACAACAACAGGGCGCAGAACTGCGGGAAAATACAGCAGCCACTGGGATTGAGTTTAAGGGCGATCGCTGGCAAATCAATACCAGCAATGGCAGTGTTGAAGGTCGCTACCTGATTGCCGCAGATGGTGCCGACGGTCCGATGAGTCAATGGTTAGGCTTTAAAGCCAGCAAACGACGGCAGGGATTCACCCTAGAAGGCAATGATCCGCAGGGCAATCATACCGCTCGGTTTGAATTTGGCATGGTTAAAAATGGGTTTATCTGGAGTTTCCCGAAATCCAATGGATGTTCTATTAGTGCCGCGACCCTCCGAGGCGGCAAGTCGGCAGATTTACACAAGTTGCTGCTAGAGTATGCCAGCAAAACCGGGATTCAGGTGACTCAAGCACCTCAGGAATACTCAATTTGCGTCTGGGATGGTGAACAACCGCTGCATACCCAACAGGCAGTTCTCGTGGGCGAAGCCGCCTGCGTGGTTGATCCGATTACTGGCGAGGGCATTCGTCCATCGATTTATACGGGGGTACAAGCTGCCGCCGCGATCGACCAAGCCCTGGCTGGCAATGCTAACGCTCTGGCAGACTACACCCAGACAATTAACCGAGAGATTGGCTCTGATTTGGTCTGGGCACAGCGGATCTCCGGCTTGTTCTATCAGTTTCCGGGGCTGGGCTACAAGTTGCTGAAGCGACCTACGGCTGCCGAGCGGATCGGACAGTTTTTGTGTGGTCAGATCCGCTACTCCGATGTCGCTGGACGGATTATGAAGCGCCTCAGTGGCGGATTAATTCCCGGAATTGGCTAACGGCTCGACCACCAGGGCGATTCTAGACCAGCGATGGTGATGCAACCATCATTGGCAAAACCTGAATTTTGGTAACACCGAAGCAACTGTGTAGCTATGTAACTGTCTCGCTGGTTACAGATTGGGTCTGGGAACACTGAGATGAGTGAGGTATACAGGATTACCTGGTATGACCGGAGCGATCGCGAACTGTTGCCCCACTCACCCGCTTCAGCCCTTGTTGGGCAAAGTTTCTGCCCTGCCATCCCCGTGTTAAGCCCGACCTGGATGGATGCGCTGGCAGATAGTTTCTGAGAGGAGATATGGCGTAGTGGACGTTCCCCGACCTGAGCAAGAAAAACAGTACGAGCAAGCCCTGGCGGTTGAGGTAGCCCTGAAGGATGCCAGCTCAACGTATCACGCTGGTGATTGTCGGTGTCAATCCCGATCGCACTCCGCTATGGGATTATGGCAACCCACAGACTATGACCATTTAATCAGTCGCATCGCCCAACGGATTCACCGATCGTTAGATCTGGAAAAAATTCTCACGACTACGGTCGAGGATGTGCGGCAGTTTCTGCAAACCGATCGAGTATTAATCCTGCGGTTTGACGATCATCAGTCGGGCTGTGTCGCTGTCGAGTCAGTCGCTCCGGGGTGGAATGCCATGCTGGGCACAACCATTCGCGATCCGTGTTTTGCCGAAACCTATTGGCAAGCCTACCGTCAGGGACGGATACAGACGATCGCAGATGTCTATGATGCCCACCTGTCCCCCTGTTATCTGGAGTTACTGACGCAGTTCCAGGTCAGGGCGAATCTCGTCTTGCCGATCATTCAGCCCTTGCAAGCCTTAACCCATAGTTCTGAATCATCGGCACTGACCGATGCCAACCCACCCGAAGCCAGCGCTTTATGGGGATTATTGATTGCACAACAGTGTCAGTCATCCCGCTACTGGCATCCCCTGGAAATTGAAACCTTGCAAGAGTTAGCCACGCAAGCCGCGATCGCGATTCAGCAATCAGAACTGCATCAACAGGTGCAACGGTTAAATCGTGATCTGGAACAACAGGTACAAGAACGCACCCGCCAACTGCAACAGTCGCTCAATTTTGCCGAAGTGCTGAAGCGAATTACCGATCGCATTCATGCCTCGTTAGATGAAAGCCACATTTTTCAGGTCGCGGTGGAAGCCTTAGCCCATGTGTTAGCTGTGGATTACTGTTGTGCCACGCTCTACAATCTCGATCGCACTACGGCAACCATCTGTTATGAGGCGACCTCTGCCCATTTAGGGTCGGCGATCGGGCAAGTGTTGTCGGTGACGGATACGCCTAAAGTTCATGAGCACCTCCTTCAGGGCAACTTATTTCAGGCGTATGACGGCAACCGCACATTACTACAATCCACACAAACGGGGGATCTTGCCTGTCCCGATCTGTTTCACCACTTGACGGCTAAGCTACTGTGCCCAATTTTTCTAGAGGTAGCCGCTTTATGCCCAACCCCATCCTCCCATCAAACAGCAACCGCCTCTCCCTGTCGTGATCCAATCTGGGCGGGCGAAGCAGGGGCGATCGGCTATCTGGTAGTGATTCACCAAACCACGCGGGTCTTTAGCGAAGCGGAAATTAATCTGGTCAGACAAGTAGCCAGTCAATGCGCGATCGCGATTCGGCAAGCGCGGCTCTACCAGGCTGCCCGTACCCAGGTTGAAGAACTGGAAAAACTCAATCGCCTCAAGGATGATTTCCTCAGTACCGTCTCCCATGAGTTACGCACTCCAGTTGCCAGTATGAAAATGGCAATTCTGATGCTGACATTGGCACTGAAGAACAATCCCCTACCATTAGACAAAGCCAGCCATTATCTACAAATCCTGCATGAGCAATGTGAACGAGAGATCAGTTTGATTAACGATTTACTGGAGTTACAACGCCTGGAAGCAGGCGAACAACCTCTCACAGTCAGCGAGATTGACCTTCAACCCTGGCTAACTCAATTAGTGGAATCTTTTGATGAGCAGATCGATCGGCATCACCAATATCTACAAGTCAACCTACCGGCTAAATTGCCTCGGCTGATGTCCGATCCAGCCAGCCTCGAACGAGTTCTGATTGAACTACTCGGTAATGCTTGTAAATATAGTCCCGCCGAGGCAGTGATTACGCTAACCGTCTGGCGCACCAATCTTGGCATTTGTCTGGATGTTTGCAACTCCCATACCGAAATTCCCCTCGAAGAAATTCCCCGCATCTTTGACAAGTTTTACCGAGTGCCAAATGCCGATCCCTGGAAACAGGGTGGTACTGGTTTAGGACTCGCTCTGGTACAAAAACTGGTTCACCATCTGGGGGGCAGCATTCGGGTCAAAAGTGGCAATCACCAGACTTGCTTTACCCTGGAATTGCCGTTAGCTCCTGATTGACGATCGAACTCTTAGATCTTTTTCAGCCCCATGTAGGGGGCACTAAGGGATTACTGATAAGTTTGATTAGAACTATTAGATAAATCTATGGTCGAGTTATTCCACCTCATTTAGAGGCTGTATTGCAGTTATAGCAAGGATTTGAGTCGATCATTAACCTGGGGTTAATGGGTGTTATATAAGATAAGCAGATTAAATCGACAGTATTCATTACGAATCCCATTCGTCCCAATCGGGATTTACAGTCCGAAAAGGATGTTTTTCTCGTAGTATCAAAAGTGAAGCTGATGAATCCGGTAGGCTTTCGCTGAAAGCGCTACAGATTCTGCTTCTTGATGAGTTTTTAAGTGCTGTTTCCAACTATAGAGAAGAGAGGATCACTGCATGGCAACTTACAAGGTCACCTTAATCAACGAAGCCGAAGGGCTGAATACCACGATCGAAGTTCCCGATGACGAGTACATTCTCGACGCGGCTGAAGAGCAAGGCATTGACCTACCCTATTCCTGCCGCGCTGGTGCTTGCTCCACCTGTGCTGGCAAAATCAGCGCTGGTACGGTTGATCAATCCGATCAATCTTTCCTGGATGATGATCAAATCGAAGCTGGCTATGTGCTGACCTGTGTGGCTTATCCCACCTCCGACTGCACCATCCTAACTCACCAAGAGGAAGCCCTTTACTAATTCCCTTCTGGCAGGGAACGATTACTATTCTCTAGTGCGCTTGATTAGCCTGGAGAATTGGTCATTCGATAGATGCTTCACCAAGCAGTTTTTACCGCAACACTTCACGGTTTATCGCCGTGGGGTGTTTTTGTTTACGGGGGGTAAGTCTAGCCCCGGCAAGCCGATCGCCGATAATCCTTGCAATAATACAGGTAAGCTACCTTTGCCAGTTCATGCATCACGCCTCTATTCGGACTGCTGATATTCATCGTGCGATCGCGTTCTACGAACAATTGGGCTTTGTCGTCAACGAGCGGTTTACTACGGGGTACACCCTGGCATGTTGGATGGAAGGTCTGAATGGACGGATTGAACTGATTCAGATCCCAGAACCTCACCCAGCCCCCGATCCCTTTGGGGATGAACATTACGTGGGCTACTATCACCTATCGTTTGATCTGACTGAAACTGCCAGCGATCTCCCGACCTGGCTCACCACACTCAAACACCAATTTGCTCACCAGGTACAAACCCATCCCGATCGCTACCAGCCACTCAAGGTCTTATTGGAACCAGAACAACAAATGATCGGCGATCGAGTTTACGAAGTTGCCTTTATTGCCGATCCCGATGGCTTACCCCTGGAATTTATCCGCCTCCTGGGTCAGGTCAACCGTTCCTGATCCGGATTCCCCTCACCTCTCCCCACCTTCCCCACCTCCTCATCTTTCCATCTCCCTACCTTCCTCCCCTCCATGCCAACCGAGTCCTCGATCGAACCGTTTCTCGATAATTGGAGCTACTTACGGGCTGAATTGAACTGGCTCGATCGGGTGTTGGCTATGGCAGTCGCCCGACAACGAAAAGAGGTGAAAGAAGTTGAGCGAGTGTCACGATCGAAAGCCGATTACGTCACCAGTCATTGGTGGAAGGGACTGCTGAATTTAGACGGAGAACCATCCTACGACTCTCCGGCAGATGGGCGGCGGAAAGTTACCCCCAGCAAAGCCAGCTATCAGCAACAACTGGATGCCAAGATCCAGGTGAGTCAGCAACGGGGAATTAGACTGGGGATACCCTCCCTCTGTCAGCGCTTGGAGCTATCGGTATTTGAGAAAAATCTCCTGTTAATGGCATTGGCTCCAGAAGTCAGTCGGCGCTATGGGCGAATTTATAACTACCTGCAAGAATCGGAGCAGTTCGCCGCAACGGGGTTGCCCACGGTGGATTTAATTTTGCGGATTCTGTGCCGCAATGATGCCGAATGGCGCACTGCCCGTCATTGTCTTACCGTAGACTCTGCTTTGGTGAAATATGACCTGATTGAGGTGCAAACCTTTCAGCTAGAACCGTTTTTAGCCCGTCCTGTCAAGTTATCTGATGCCTTAGTCAACTATCTGTTAGCAGACCAACCGGATGCCAATCAGTTAGAAGCGCTCCTGAGACCACCGGATGAAACTAGCGCCATGCTGGAGTATGAGGACGATCGTCCCCTGGATCTACCCTTACCCGTCTGGACGCCTCCCCCTCCCGTCAATATTTCCCAACTGGGCGACCCCTGGCAAACCTTAATTCTGCCTCCGGCGTTACGCACTCACCTCCAGCACCTGTGCGATCGTGTCCAACTGGCAACCCAGGTAGATCAGGAGTGGGGCTTTCAAGCTAGTTCAGGGGATTCCCACTTAGGAACGCTGGTGTTAATGGTCGGAGCAGCCGGAACGGGTAAGACTACAGCGGCTCACGCGATCGCCCATAGGCTGCAAACCTCGGTAGTTGCGGTTGATTTAGCGTTAGTTGACCCGATCGCCTACCCCCAACTCCTACGTGACATCGCCATTCCTGCCCCCACCGTTCTATTACTGAAGTCGGCTCATATCTGGTTCGGACGGCATTCGCCCCTATCCCCCAGCCAACTCCAGCAGTTCTGGCAGCAGCGACAGGGCGATCGCGGGATAACGCTACTCACAACTGAACATCTCCAGAGCGTGAAATCGAGTTGGCGACAGCAGATGGATCAGGTCTTGACGTTTCCGCTGCCGGATCGGGAGAGTCGATTACAACTCTGGCAGCAAGCCTTTCCTACCCAACTGCCGTTAGAGAAGGGAATTGACTGGCAATGGTTAGCTGAACAATTCCCTGTGACAGGGGGGATAATCCAAGCGATCGCCCGTGAAGCCGCCATTTTTGCTGCTGCCGAAGCGACTGGAACCAAAGTGGGGATGCAGCATATTCAACAGGCTCTAGCTCAGCGATCGTTGAAACCGAAGCATCCCACTAAACCACCGACCAAAGCAGGGAAGCGGAAGCAGAGAACGCGATCGGCATCCGAATGAGCCACAGCAATTTGGCGTAGGGGCGTAGCATTTGGTAAAAAGTCTTTGCGATCGCCCCAGAAGCCTTTGCCAAATGCCACGCCCGTACAGGTAAAAGATTGAAGTTGTTCAAGTTATTCCATTCTCATTCCTTAGGGTAGACAACCGACTTCGCGGAGCATTTCCAGATGTTTGTGAACGGGTGAGAGGGTATTGGCAGTAATCATGCCACTGGCAGCTACGGCAGGTAAGCCGATGCCGGGAAAGGTCGAGTCGCCACAGCACCAGAGTCCCGGCAGGGGAGTGCGGGAATTGGGAAACAATCCCTGGGTTGCCGGAATGGCAGGTCCATAGGAGCCACGATGTCGGCGGAGAAAGCGCTCATGGGTGAGGGGAGTGCCGACCAGTGTCACTTCACAGCGAGAGCGAATATCCGGAATAATCCGTTCCAAGGCTTGCCACATCACTTCTGAGCGCAATTTTTTCTGTTCGAGATACGCTTCACTGCGGCGATCGAGTCCTTCCCACAGGGCATAGGGTTCATTCGCAGGCGTATACACATGGATCGTGTGTTTGCCGGGGGGAGCCTGGGAGGGATCAAGCAGCGATGGAATCGAAACTGCAATCACATTCTGGGGCGCGGTAATCCCTGCCTGCCAATCGTTTACGACAATGTGATGACACGCCAGATCTGAGGGAATCCCCGTCCCATCAATGCCCAGATGCAAATGCATGAAACTGTCACAGGCAGGGGTCGCTTGGCGCTCCGACTGAAACGATCGCGGCAACGCTCCATCAGGGAGAAATTTGAGCGTATCCCAAATGGAAGCACTGGAAATCACCGCCCGACTGGCACGAATCTGTTTGCCGCCCCGCAACTGCACCCCGATCGCTCGATTACCATCGACGAGAATCTGCTCAACGTGAGCATTCAGGAGGATTTGTCCCCCATGCCGCTGTAACCCTCTGACAAAGGCATCCACTAACGCGCCACTGCCCCCGATCGGGTAATCCAGCACCACATTCGGGCGATACCAATCGGCAAACATAAAGGCAACTTCGGCAGCATTGGTGCGATCGGCGGGTAGCCCAGATAACAGGAAGCAGAGGAGATTCAGCCAGTTGCGAATGAACGGATCGCGGATAACTGAATCCATAATTTTCCCGAAGGTTCCTGATAGCTGCGCTACTTGAGGCAGATAACGCAACACATTCGGAACAAAGCGTCCGGTGGTGAAAATTGTCCCCAGGTCATACCGGAGAGCGACAGGAGGTAAGGCGATCGCGGCTTGGGCATAGGGTTCCATCACCCGTTGGAGTTGTCGCCATTCTGCCACCGCTCGATCGCCCCGCAAGCGCTGCAACACCTCACAGAATTGATCGGCTCCCACCGCCGTATCAAACGTGCCTTCCGGTAAACAACAGCCCCAGGTATCGTAGTTCGCCCAGGTGACATCTTCCCCGATCGCGTCTAACGCCTGCCGTAAGGGATTCGGTGATGGCGAATCGGACATACCGGAATACAACGAGGGACCCGAGTCGAACGTAAACCCATCTCGTTCAAAGGCATGGGCTGCCCCACCCGGAATCGCATGACTTTCACACACAATCACCGGATATCCATACCGAGCCAGCAAGGCAGCACAACTTAAGCCACCAATGCCACTACCAATAACGATAATTTCTGTTTCCATGACATTAGTGCGCTACGAATAATAGATCTTAAAGATCGTAATTTTTTTAGTGGCAAATTTTACCCTCCTCCTAGCCCTCTCCCTGGGGAGCTACCGTGTATACATAAGTCAATCTGGACTCCGTTTGAGACTTTTAGCCCCCTAAATCCCCCAATTCTGGGGGACTTTGAATGGTTCGGCTCCCCCAGAATATAGCCTGACGGCATCATAGAAAGGGGGTCGGGGGGCGGTTCGTTAGTGCTTTGGCTAGATTTGATCACTTGTGTGTACTCCGTAGCCCTGGGGAGAGGGAATTAGCTATCTGGCTCCCTTCGCCTGGGGGAGAAGGGTTGGGGATGAGGGCAAAAGAAGTTGCCAACTTTTTACAGGTGATTGAATTCCTATTCCTAAGTAAGAACAGGCGGTTAAGCCCGATCGCAACTCTTCCTCATCCTCCCCACCTTCCCCATCTCCCCATCCCATCAGACAAGCCAGACTACCGATGCGATCGACTTAAGCTCATCAAATTACATAACTTATAGACGACTCGCGCCCCGACATTCCCATCCCACTCACTATTGCCCACTTCACAGACATCGAAGCCGATGATTTGCCGCCCGCTCTGAATTAATTCTCGGAACAGGCAGAAGGTTTGTTCTAACTCCAGACCGCCAGGAACAGGAGTCCCTGTGGTGGGACAAAGTTTCGGATCGAGTCCATCTACGTCAAAACTGATGTAGACCTGTTGGGGCAGTTCTACCACCATTTGCCGACAGAGATCTAACCAGGACAGTCCCGCATATTGTTTTTGTTTCAACACCGAGTCGTAGTATGCCGAAATGCGACCCTGCGATCGCTGAATCAGATCCACCTCGTCGTGACAGAGATCACGGATGCCCACCTGTACTAGCTTGCTAATCTGCGGTAGTTTCAAGGCATTGAACATGATCGAGGCATGGGAAAACTCAAACCCTTCGTAGGCATCGCGCAGATCGGCATGGGCATCAATATGTAAAATCCCAAAGTCGGGATAACGGGTTGCCAGAGCTTGCAGGTAGCCCAACGGGACACTGTGATCGCCACCAATAACTGCCACCTGTTTCCCTTGATTCATCGCCGTTTGCGCCTGGTCAAATAACCACTGATTCACAGTCTGGCAGGCTCGATTGATCGTGTCCCGCACTTGCAGCAGTTCAGGATTGTCCTCAATGCGATCGCCCTGTTCTAAATAAGCCATCAACCGGGTTGCCGCTTGCCGTAAGGTTTCACTTTGTTGCCGCATTTGGCTGGGAATTTCTGCCATGAAAATTCCTTGCTTCCAGCCATCGGGATGATCCAGATCAAAAATATCCAGTTGACGTGAGGCATCCAGAACCACTTGCGGCGCATCTGCCGTCCCAGCCCCGTAGGATACCGTGACCTCCCAGGGCACACCAAAGACGATCGTGTTAGCAGAATCATAGTCAAACGGGAGTCCCAAAAGATTGCCATTATCTAAGGCGATCGCGTTGGGGTCAAAATCGTGTAGCCGATCGGATGCAGTAGTCATGGGTGTGTGATAAATCGATCGAAATGGACTTCAAGTAACAGGTTTCAACGACGGCAGTTCGCGGCGGGGCAGGGTGAAATAAAAGGTACTCCCGCTTCCCACTTCACTATCGACCCAAATACGTCCACCATGCTGTTGAATAATGGTTTTACAGATTGCCAGCCCCAAGCCAGTTCCCCCTTTTTGTCCGGCATCTGCCGCTTCTACCTGTTGAAACCGCCCAAAGATCGACTCTAGCTTATCCGAGGGAATTCCGCGCCCCTGATCATGGACGGATACCGTCACCCAGTCCGGATAGGGTTCTGTGCCGATCGTAATTGTGCTATTGGGGGGAGAGAATTTAATGGCGTTACTCAGCAAATTCGTCAGGGTTTGAATAATGGCATCGGCAGCAACCCAAACCTGCGTGTCTGCCGCGATCGGTAGAACATTCAGTGTCACCTGAGCCACATCGGCACTCGCTTGCATCGCCTCTGCTGATCGCTGAAGTAAGGTTTCCAGATCACAGGATTCCTTCACCAGGGTAATTCTGCCCGACTCTAATCGCTCCAGATCGAGAATATCGTTGACTAATCGACACAGCCGTTCGCTGTCCGTCAGGGCGATTTCAATCATACGCCGCGCTTTTTCCGGCTTATTGTCGTAGACTCCGGCTGCCAACAAGCCCAACGACCCGCGAATCGAAGTCAGGGGAGTCCGTAACTCATGACTGACCACCGAGATGAATTCATTTTTCATCTGTTCGATCGCCTGTCGTTCCGTAATGTCCTGAATTTGCGAAAGGAAGTATTTCGGTTCTCCTTGGGCATCCCGAATTAGTGAGGCATCCAGCAAAATCCAGATGATGTGCCCCCAGCGATCGACATACCGTTTCTTCAGCGTATAGGAGCGAATTTCACCCGCTAACAACTGATCCATATAGCTGAGATCAATATCCAGATCATCCGGGTGCGTGATGTCTTGAAAGGTTTTAGTCAGCAGTTCCGCTTCGGTATACCCCAGAATGTCACAGAGAGCCGGATTCACTTTCAGCCATTTTCCCGTTAATCCGACTAAGGCAATCCCGATCGGCGCATTGTCAAAAGCACTGCGAAAACGTTCTTCACTGTCCCGTAATGCGGCTTCTGCCTGTTTCCGACTGGTAATATCTTCGGCAATTCCCGCCACCCAATGAAGTTGATTGCCCTCGGAGGACACCGGAAACCCCCGATCGTGAATCCAGTAGACCGAGCCATCTGGTCGCAGCACCCGGTACTCTTCGTCATATTCCCCCTGGGCGGCTCCCTGAGCAAATGACTGCTCTACCCGCTCGCGATCGTCGGGATGAATTGCCTGCATCCACTCCTGAAAATTCTCGTACAACGCTGTAATGCTGCGTCCCCAAATACTGGAATAAGCTGGACTAACATAGACCAACTGCCGCGCCTGGGGATCGGAAATCCAAAATACTTCTTCGATCGTTTCGGCAAGGGAACGAAATTTGGTTTCACTGGTTTGCAGTTGTTGATTCGTTTGTAACAGTTCTTGAGTCCGTTCCTGCACTCGCTGTTCTAACTCTGCCTTTGCCTGCTGTAACTGGGCTTGCGCCTGCTCTCGTTCAGCAATCTCAGCGTTTAACCAGTCATTTGCCTGGGTCAGATCGGCAGTGCGTTGACTAACCCGATGTTCCAGTTCATCGTTAATTTGCTGGAGCGTAGCTTCTGCCTGAATGCGGCGCGAGATTTCCCGTCGGAGTAAACTATAAACGCCCAATAACAACGCCAATCCTAACAATGAGCCCAGCAGGACGATCGCCTTAGCCGCCTGAACGCTACTCCGAGTATCTTGTAACCGTTGTTCTAGCAAGACGCGCTCAACTTGGCTGATTTCTAACAACAAACGTTGGATCGTTTGCTGAAGTTGGCTCCCTTGCTCGGTCAATTGCAATTGGAGCGCTTGATCCATAGCCACCTGCTTCAGATCAACGATCGATCGCTGCACAATCCTGAGCTTCTGAGTAATCAACGGTTCTAGTTGCGTAATTCGCTGTTGCTGACTGGGATTGTCACGGGTGAGTTGCCGCAACGATCGTAGCGTGGTGACTGCCTGCTGCTGCCCTTGTTCACACAGGGTGAGATAACTGGCATCTCGGGTCAGCAAATAACCTCGCCGCCCCCGTTCCACATCTTTCATCCCATCGGCAGTCGCATAGATAGTATCCAGAACCCGATAGGTATGCTCAACCAACTGTTGGTCATCGGTTAACTTAGCAATACTAAAGTAGGCGGCTGCTCCCACACTTGCCAGCAGTAATAGTGCTAATCCGAACCCACCGGATACCAATTTGCGTTGCAGTGTCCAATCCTTCCAGACCATGCTTACAGATTCCTCGACTGACGTTGAGCAGTAGTTAACTTGCGCTGCCAGTGAACTCGTTCAATCCGGCTCAGAATCCGTGTCACCAATTCTGGACCGATTACCGGCTTGCCCACAAAATCATCCGCACCTACGGCAAATACCTGCTGAATTGTGGCTATATCTGTATGACTTGTAAAGACCAGAATTGGCAAGTCTCCCCAGCGCGGATCTTGGCGCACCACCTGACAGAGTTCTAACCCGTTCAAGACTGGCATTTCAACATCCAGCACTAATAGATCCGGCATGGTTCCCGTTAAAACCTGCCAAAACTCCTGGGAATCCTGGACTGGAATCACCTGGAGTCCCCAGGGCTGAAGTAGAGTTGCCAGCATATCCAGAATGGCGGGATCATCATCAACTACCATAACTTTGGCATCCGCCGGTTGCCGTTGGATTAATGATTGAGTAATGGTTTGCAATAGTTGGTCAATGGGAATGGGTTTATGCAAAAATCCCCGTCCGCCCAGGCGAGATACCCGCAGCCGATCGCTAAAATTATCCCGCGCCGTAAACACCAGGACAGGCAACTGCGGATGCTCGTGGCTGAGTTCGGCTAACAGGGTCAGTCCATCTTCAGTGCTATCGGGAAAGGTTAAATCTAAGACCACAACATCCGGTAACTGGCTGGCGATCACCTGTCGAGCCATCTGTAAAGTGGGCGCAATCTGAATCGCCAGGTTCCAATGAGCCGCCGCCGCTTGAATTCCGGTCGTCAGGGTACGATCATCATCTACCAGCAACACTAAGGGGGTCGAGGTAGAGACCACTGGCTCCACAACGAGTGGTTGAGGAGGTTTGGCAATTTCTTGCTGTAGAGCCTGTACCAGTTGGGTAAGTTGGCGGGCTGCCGATTGTTCCAAGGGGCGATCGCCCGTCAGCAGTTCCTCAATAGCGTGTGCCACCGTAGACCCCCCTGGCATGCCAAAAATTCCCAGTGATCCAGCTAATTTATGCGCTTCGCGGGTTGCCTGCTGACGCAATTCGCTATCCATCCCACCCGCCGCTAAGGCAGCCTGGGCTTGTTCCAGAATAGCTACCTGGGTGCTGAACGAGCCCCGATGCCGTTCCAATAACTGTTGCAGGTGGGCTAATCCCTGTTGCTTTTTCCGTTCTTTAGCATCGATCGGGGCAGATGACTGGTCTGAAGCCGGTTCTACAATTTCTGGTTTCGGCGGAGCCTTGAGCCGATAGCCTAAGCCATAAACCGTGTCGATCGGATCGATCGGCATACCAGCCGCTTTCAAACGTTGCCGCAGATCCTTAATGTGAGTCGTCACAGCACTTTCGGCAGGGGAATCATCCATATCCCACAGACGATCCAGAATGGTACTGCGGCTAAAAATCCGTTGGGGATACTGCATAAATAGTTCCAGCAGTCCAAATTCTTTCGGTGTCAGAGTAATTAGGGTGTCCTGATACCGTACTTCGCCCGTCTCGGAATTTAGCTGCAAGTCACCCCAGGTCAGGGCGGTGGTAAAGGTTTTGCTCCGCCGTCGTAATAATGCCCGAATCCGAGCTAGCAGTTCTGGAATATCGCAGGGCTTCATCACATAGTCATCAGCGCCCGCATCCAACCCTGCGATCGTCGCTGTTTTAGAATCCTTTGCCGTCATCAGCAGGATGGGATTTTGATAGCCGCTCGATCGCAATTGCCGACAGACACTAATGCCATCAAGCCGGGGTAGACCCACATCCAGCAGAATTAAGTCATATTCATAGGCTTGTGCCATGTCCAGACCTGTTTGCCCATCGGTTGCCAAGTTCACCGCATAGCGATCGGTGGTTAATGCTCCCACGAGTACCTGTCCAGTTGGCTCATCATCTTCCACAAGTAGAATTTTCATACTGCCTCTTCTGTACAGGTTTGGCTCTTTCTTGAGGATATGAGAAAAACAGACCGTTGATAATTAATGAGTTTTCATAATATCAATAGAAAAATTTTTGATTTGTATAGACAGCCAGCAAACTGGCACTCTAATCCTAGACAGAGGATAAAGCTTTCTACTTTCATCCTAGAAATTAATCTGAAGTTATAGTTATTTGAAACAAAACCAGTTGCTCCCACCCGATTACAGAAGTGGTAATCAATAGCCCAATGATTTCCGAACCCAGCACCTCACTATCTCAGCGGTTTATTTTGTGCTTAATGCGTGGTGGACAGACGAAAAACTGGCAATTTCACGCAGGAAATTTGAATTCTTTACCTAGTACACTGTGACCACAGTAAAGAAATCATGAAGCAGTTCAGGGCTTCTACCAATGACTGAAGGCTTCTACCGTGTGTTCCAAGTGGTGTATTTGTGGATGTTCAACAATTGATTGACTGATAACCACAGGCTTAAACTTGTTTCCCAGTTGTTATGACTCAGCGATTGATTTGAAACCGATCATCAGCAATTGGTCAGAGGAGAATCTCCATATTGAGAACGTTTAAAGCCTGAGGTGTGATAGCGTAATCTACTGCTAATACCCCCTTGTGAGCCAACCAAATCTATAGACAACGGTTTTCACATCAGGTGAGCTAATCCACTCCCGGATTCCCATAGACTGGGTTAGCCATTCATCAATTGTGACGATGATCACAACAAAACGCACCGATCCGAGCTGCATTTTAACTTTACTTGCAGAACGTCGCTGCTATTCGTATCAGCATGTTTCGGAGGAAACGTATGTCCCACTCCTACCCGACATTTGCCCAACCTCGCTTGAGTCAAACTCTCACTGTCGTCAATGTGAATGACAGTGGTGCAGGTTCTTTGCGGGATGCGATCGCAACGGCTCAACCGGGGGACACCATCCGATTTGCCCCCTATTTAGCCCATCAAACGATTACCCTGACGAGTGGACAATTGGAGATTCCCTTAGGTAAAAGTCTGGTAATTGATGGCATTGATGCCCCTAATTTAACCATCAGCGGCAATCAAGCCCACCGGATTTTTTACTTGCAGGTCGGCGTTGCCGTTGCCATGAGCTTGACTATCAAGAATTTGCGGTTGGCAAATGGCTATACTCCCGATCGCGGAGCGGCAATTTACACCAGTTACCGAGGGGCATTACAGATCGAAAACATCAAGTTTGCCAATAACGTGGCAAAACAGGGTGGTGGAGCCGTATTTAGCGCCATGATCAAACCTCCAGCACCAACCAAACATGGATTCTGGCAACAGTTGCGAGCCTTGCAAACCAGTTTCAAGCAGCGCTCACTCGTCAGCCATCATTAATCCCGCGATCGGCTATCCCCTATTGATCCCCATCCAATCCAGCGTTAGTCAGCTGTAATGTCCTGTCTGCGGTGGCTGATTGACCCCAGACCGGCTGATTATTAGGGAGAAGCAAAATCGGTTTACCCAATTTTTCACCATCAGCGTCTTTCCAATCACTGAATTCAGGCTGACCCAGGCAATTGGTCATTGTGTCTTAAGTCATCGAGATTAGTTGGCATGTCTCATCACTCATGACCCATCATCAATTCCCTCATTCTCGCCAGCCTCGATCGCTGTGAGGATCAGTCCGGATACTCTCTCAGGTCGATCAAGACGTTGAACCACACGATTCAGGGTTGCATTCCACCAGTCTGACTCGGCAGCGAGTCGCTTCATGATTCCGGTGGCAACGATGGCAGTTCGTTCGTTGCTAGCGGTTGACACACTGCCAAAGACCTTTGGAGGAATTTCAAATGATTATTACCGTTACCAACACCAATGATTCTGGTGCCGGTTCACTGCGGGATGCGATCGCCAATGCCCAATCGGGCGACACGATTCAATTTGATCCATCGCTAGCTAATCAAACCATTCGGTTAACCAGTGGACAAATTGAGATTGGGTTGGGCAAGAATCTGATCATTGATGGGGCAGGAGCCGACAACTTAACCATTAGTGGCAATAACACCTCTCGCATTTTTAACCTTAATGCCGGGATTGCCGCCGCTACTAATCTGACGGTGCAAAACCTCACCTTAGCGGATGGCTATACCAGCGATCGCGGTGGAGCCATCAGTACCACCCATCGCGGGATTCTAACCGTCGAGAATGTCACCTTCCGCAATAACGTGGCGGACAAGGGAGGCGGGGCAATTTTCAGTGCCTATGAAGGATCGCTGACCGTAACAGGTAGCCGCTTTGATGCCAATGTTGCCGTTGCTGGCAATGATGAACGCGGTGCTGGCGCGATCGCCTTTTGGGGACCCGGCCCATTAGTCGTGCGGGATAGTGACTTCACGAATAATCGCGGCATTGTCGGTGGGGCGATCAATAGTTTGGCAGGCAAACTAACGATCGAAAACTCTCGCTTTATCAACAACGACACCACGGCTGGCTATTATGCGGACGGTGCTGAAAATCCCTTCCTGCGAGGCTATGGGGGGGCAGTATACACCGATCGTGCCAGTTCCGTTAACGAGCCATCCGGCACCATTCGGATTACCAACAGTGTGTTTGAAGATAACAAAGGGAGAGGCGGCGGTGGTGCAGCCCATCTCTATACGGGTAATCAAGACAATGTGATTGTGGAAGATAGTCTATTCCGCAATAACTCAGTACAAGGCATTGTCGATCGCAATGGCAATCGAGTTGCCAATACAGAACCGGGAAATGGCGGCGGATTGAATCAAATGAGTAACGGAGCCAATCAAGGTTTCGTTCTCCGAAATACGTCCTTCGTCGGCAATACCGCCACTAATCAGGGCGGCGGCATCTGGGTGATGGATGCTCCCACCACGATCACCAACAGCACCTTTTCGGGCAACCAGGCAACGGATACCAGTGTCGGCTATGGCGGCGGTTTGGCATTGTACGCCCCAACCACGATCGTCAATTCGACGATCGCCAACAATACGGCAGGCTGGACCGGGGGCGGAGTGCTGGCTTCCAATGCGCCGATCACTGTGCAAAACACGATTTTCTCTGGCAATACTGCCAATAATCCCTACGGCATTCAGTTCCAGACCAGTCGGCAATTGACCGATCGGGGTGGCAATATCCAGTGGCCGCCGAAGGGCACTAATTTGGGCAATGATTTCAATGCCACCGATAGCATCACCCTGGTTGATCCGCAACTGGGAGCATTGCAACAGGTGAATAACACCTACATTCATCCCTTGCTGGCAGGCAGTCCAGCTATTAATACGGGCTTGACAGCCGGCGCACCACCGACCGATGGATTGGGCATTACTCGTGACAGTCAACCCGATGTGGGCGCATTTGAGTTTGGTGGGACATTACCTCCCCCTCCTCCCCCAACCTTGGGTGAATTGCAGATTGGCAATGTGGCGATCGCAGAAGGGAACACGGGCAGTCAGGATGCCATTTTTACGGTCAATCTGTCGGCAGCCAGCACAGAAACCGTTACAGTCAACTATGCTACGGCAGATGATACTGCCCTGGCAGGTTCCGACTACACCGCCGTTACGGGAAGCTTGACCTTTGCCCCGGGGGAAACCAGCCAAACCATCCGAGTGCCGATTCTGGGAGATGATCTGGTCGAAGCGGACGAAACCTTCTTTGTCAATTTGACCGATCCCACCAACGCCAGCATCACCACCGCTCAAGGCATTGGCACCATTACCAACGACGACTTTGCCACTACCCCTATCCTCCCTGAACTCTCGATCGCGGATGTCAGCGTGGTTGAAGGCAACAGTGGCACGACCAATGCGGTGTTTACAGTTAACTTGTCAACCGCCAGCAATGAGATCGTCACGGTAGACTATGCCACGGCAGATGGGACAGCCCTCGCTGACGCGGATTATCAATCTGCTAATGGTACTCTCAGCTTTAACCCAGGCGAAACCAGCCAAACGCTGAGTATTGCCATTGTCGGAGATCAGGCAATCGAGCTAGATGAGACATTCTTAGTTAATTTGCTTAATCCCACCAATGCCACCCTTCTGAACGAACAGGCGATCGGAACGATTCAAAACGATGATCTGGCAATGCTCAAGATCGGGAATGTGTCCTTACGAGAAGGCAATCGTGGAACCAGGAATGCGACCTTTACCGTCTCACTCTCAGATCCGGTCAGTCAGACGGTCACGGTTGATTATGCTACTGCCAATGGGAGCGCGATCGCGGGGCAAGACTATACGGCTAGTAGTGGTCGCTTAACCTTTGAACCGGGTCAAACCGAACAAACTCTGAATGTAGCGATCACCGGTGATCGGACGTTTGAACTGAATGAGGTGTTCTACGTCAATTTGGATAACGCCACTAATGCCGCCATTCACACGAGTCGCGGGATAGGAACCATTCGTAATGACGATCGGTTAACGGCATCTATTCCTCAAATTAATGGGGCAAGTGGTCGCTGGTTGAACGGTCTGCTAGAGTCAGCCAATAACTTTGTCAGTTCAGTGCTCACCAGCCACACACAATCGTCATCTACGCTCAATCTAAACCAACGTCCAACGCCTTGGTCTTAGAGCTTTGCAAGCTTGGTATCCTTGCTAATGATGCAGAGGACACCCAATCGGTGTCCTTTTTTTGTCATGCTTATGCCTGAAGGTTAAGCTGATGCCGAAGTTGATTAGATTGAGGTAAGAACTGCTGAACCGGAATCTGAATCACAAACTCCGTTCCTGCCCCAACTTGGGAAAAACAGTTCAACTTGCCATGATGTTTTTCGGTAATGATTTGATAGCTAATCGGCATTCCCATGCCTGTACCTTTCCCCACAGGTTTAGTCGTAAAAAAGGGTTCAAATAAGCGGTTTCGAGTCGTTTCTGTCATCCCCATACCGTTATCCGCGATCGCAATTTCTACCCACTGATTAGCCAGAACGGCAGTCCGAATTGTAATGCAATTGGGAGTGGATTGCAGGACGTGATCGCTCTGATGCAGCTTTTTTTCTTCTAGCGCATCGATCGCATTCACAAATAAATTCATAAATACTTGATTCAAAGATCCAGGATAACATTCCACTAACGGCAAGTCCCCATAGTCTTTAACCACTAAAATTTCTGGATGTTCCGGTCGGGCTTTTAATCGATGCTGCAAAATTAACAGGGTACTATCGATTCCCTCATGCAGATCAACCACTTTCAATTCAGCTTCATCCACCCGCGAGAAATTCCGCAGGGAAAGGACAATTTGGCGAATGCGATCGGTTCCTAGCCGCATAGAATCTAACGTTTTTGGTAAATCCGCCTGGACAAATTCCAGGTCAATCGCGATCGCTTCGGCAGTAATTTCGGGCGCAGGAGTAGGATAGTGAGTTTGATAAAGTTGGATAAAATTCAGTAGTGCCTCGGCATACTCCTGCACATGGCTGAGATTGCCATGAATAAAGTTCACAGGGTTATTAATTTCGTGCGCTACCCCAGCCACTAATTGTCCCAGACTAGACATTTTTTCAGCCTGGATCATTTGGGATTGGGTCTGTTGTAATTGCTGTAATGTTTGTTCTAGATCTAGAGCTTTCTGATGCAGTTCTAGAGTTCGCTCCTGCACTTTTTGTTCTAATGTTTGGTTATAAACCGCCAATTCTTGGGTGCGCTCGTGCACCTTCTGTTCTAATGTCTGGTTATAAACTGCTAATTTTTGTTGGGCTACCGTCTGCTCATGCAGGAGTTGTTGAACTCGTTGCAGTAACAGATTAAAAGAACGAGCTAATATCCCCACTTCATCATCCGGCACACCCACCTTCGCCTGAATACTAAAATCTGCTTTTTTTGTCACCTGTTGCGCCACATCAGCCAGATCATTTAACGGTGCCGACAACTTGCGGGAAAACCGCAGGATCACTCCTGTCGTCGCAACGCCCAGTCCCAGAAAAAACAGCCCAAATAGCGAGGCAAGCTGATAGGCATCTGCCTGAATTTGAGCCAGTTTGACTGAAGTAACCGCCACCCAATTGGTTCCTGGAATCGTCGCTAAGGTATACTGACGATCGCGATCCGTCCAGGTAGACAGGCGCACCTCTTGATAAATAGGTGAAATTGTTTGTTCAGACAGTCTTTGGAGTTGCCGGATTTGTTGGGGAAGATCAGCTTTACCAGGAATTTCTTGAGTTGTACTGATTCCCTGAGCGGTAATCGTCGCGATCGCAGTTAAGGTATCTTCCAGCGCTAAAATTTGTACTTGCTCAGACTGGTGGAATTGCAAATTTTGTAACTCTTGCTTTAAGTACTTTAAATGGCTGGCATCATATCCTCCCTTCAACACACCCAAGAACTGATGCGACGCTGGATCATGAATGGCATGAATAATTTCAATCGTGACTTTCTGGCTAGATTGATCAAACGCCGGTACACCAATCCACCGCTTAAGCTGTTTTCCATTCACCCACCACTGTTCGTCTCGCTGGACAAAATCACTGGTAGGTTGGCTATACGCCACGTTAAATCCATACTGATCAGTGAAAAATAGTTCAGCAAAATTGCCAACCCGAGTTATGTCTCTTAAATAGTTATCGATGACGGGGTTGGGTTGTAGTCGCTTATTTTGACTAAATTTTGCTTCTACGTGTGGAATTGGTAACTCAGGTAAATTAGCCGCCTCTGCTTGTTTTGCCCCTGTCCGAACAGCCTCTAAAATCAGCGGATTAGCCGCGATCGATAACAATAGAGTCGTTTTATTATCTAGATCCTTAGAGGTTAACTCAGCCGTAATAATTGACAGATTACGCAACCGAGTTTCTGCCTGCTGGGCAGTGCGGTGATAGGTAAAAACTCCACTTAACCCTCCAGCAATCACTAAGGGGAGCAGCCCAATCGGCAAAAAGGTAGTCAGGAGTTTTTGTTGCAGGGTCATAGCGGTGCTAACTCAAAGAGCTGATTAGAAATAGGGGGCAACTCTACCTGCTCACGGGGACTTATGGCTCCAACTTAAACACTAATTGTGAAAACTGCGTGACTTTTTGTAGTTCAGCAAATATTGGTCATTTGAGTGATGAGTCTGATGCCAATAGCCACAATTTTTGGTAATATCGAAAATACTTCCCAGGGTGACTAGCGCAACGGTAGCGCATCGGACTCTTAATCCGCTGGTTCTGGGTTCGAATCCCAGGTCACCCATACAGTCTTCTCAGTCTTCCAAGTTGTGGGCTTGAATCTGTGCGATCGCTAGATGTCCCAGGGCGATCAGGGTCGTCTCCTGCCCCACGCCTTAAAAAATTGTGCCGCGATCGAGGTGAGCTTTCCGGATCAGCGATCGCAAGTGGAGTGGATTGTGAGTGTAGCGATTGAGATTCCACTTCCCGGGAACATCTCCTCCCCCCGGTTCAGTCACAAGGATGCAAGGAACAACGACATACTCATTTCAATCAGTTCATCGGTTGATTGCCCCATCTGCTTAGGAGAGTCAGACCTGCGTCTCTCCTGAATTTGTCCAGCGATCAGGGGAATGGACATCTCTATATCTACCTGGCGGCGTTGATTGAACTGACCCTCCTGAAGTTTTAAGCAAGGTACATAGCCGTGAAACTGCTCTGGTTACTCCCAGCACTCCTGGGATCAATTTTGCTGTCCTCATCTGCCCAAGCGGCCAATCTGCAATATTGGCGGTTCGATCGCACTCAGAATCGCCTGGAACTGGCAACCGATGAAGGCATCCAACCGCGTGCCCAAATCGTTTCTAATCCCACCCGCTTAGTGATTGATTTACCTGGGGTGAAGTTAGGCGGACCGAAACAGGCGATGCCCGTCGATGGCATTGTCAACAACATGCGAGTTGCCCAATTTGATCCTCAAACCACCCGCATTGTGATGGAATTGGCTCCGGGCTACACAATCGACCCGCGCCAGGTCAGGTTTCAGTACGCCTCCGCACGGCAATGGACAGTAGAAATGCCCCGTCCCCAGTTTTCACCCCAGCTTGCCAGTGCTGCGCCACCCACTCAAACGATCGCCGTCCCCACGGCACCGGGGGTTGCAGTTGTCCCTACCCTTCCTTCTACACCAACCGTTCCCCCGATTCCGAACGCTTCGGTGCCCCCTGGCAGTATTGTGGTGGTGACAGAACCCCTACCCCAACCTCCTACCCGCCCACCCACAGGAACGACCAGTCCATTACCGCGACCAACAACTCCCTTACCAACACCCTCACCTCCTAGCAGTCCGACTCCCACACCCAGCCTACCGCAGGTTCCCAATGGTCGGTTTTTGGTGGTGATTGACCCAGGACATGGTGGGCCAGATCCAGGCGCAGTAGGAATTGGCGGTTTACGCGAAACGGATGTTGTGTTAGCGATTTCTAAACAGGTGGCGACCTTATTAGAACGGCAGGGTGTTCGAGTCATACTCACCCGTCAGGATGAGCGCAACCTGGAATTAAAACCTCGGGTTGATATCGCTAATCGCGCCAATGCCACAGCATTTGTCAGCATCCACGCTAATGCCTTTGGTGCCAATCGCCCCGATGTAAATGGCGTAGAAACCTATTACTACAGCTCCGGTCTGAATTTGGCAAAAAGCATTCAGCAAAGCATTCTAGAAACGAATGATATGCGCGATCGCGGGGTGAAACAAGCCAATTTTTATGTAATGAGATACTCTTCGATGCCTGCCGTTTTAGTCGAAGTGGGGTTTGTCACCGGACGCGATGATGCCCGTCGATTAGCCGATCCTAATGGTCGCAACCAAATCGCTGCCGCGATCGCCCAGGGCATCCTACGTTATTTACAACGGTAATTAAGGTTAAATAGAGCCAGAGGGCAGGTTTGCGACTCAGTGCATGGTTAAGCCAATCCACCGATCCAACCTGCCCCTTACTGACAGCCGGTTGCCAATGAATGCACTACAGTGGTGAATTCTGTCAGCCCCCTAAATCCTCAGCATTGGAGGACTTTGACTCGTGTTCTCCCAAAAAATTGGGGGCTAGGGGGGCAAAAACCACTGTATTTACTTACCCATACCTAACTGTTGGGCTTTTTGGTACACTTTGCCTTCCGTCAACAGGGATGGTGCAATCACCACTTCCACCTGTTGCATCTCTTTAATGTTCTTCGCGCCCAGGGTGCCCATGCTGGTTTGCAAAGCTCCTAGCAGGTTATGCGTCCCATCATCCAGTTGGGCGGGTCCCCGGAGAATTTGCTCCAGCGTTCCCGTGGTTCCGACTCGAATCCGAGTGCCGCGCGGTAGCACTGGGCTAGGAGTTGCCATACCCCAGTGATAGCCCCGTCCGGGAGCTTCCTTGGCTCGGGCAAAGGGCGATCCAATCATCACCCCATCCGCACCGCAGGCAATACATTTACAAATATCGCCACCCGTAATCAAGCCACCATCGGCAATCACCGGCACATAGTTCCCGGTTTCCCGATAGTAGTCATCCCGCGCTGCCGCACAGTCCGCGATCGCAGTGGCTTGGGGCACACCGACCCCTAACACGCCCCGCGAGGTACAAGCTGCACCGGGTCCAATCCCAACCAGAATGCCAGCCGCTCCAGCCTTCATCAGGTTTAGAGTCACTTCATAGGTGACACAGTTACCCAGAACCACTGGAATCGGCATTTCCTGGCAGAAATTAGCCAGATCTAACGGGGTAATGGATTCCGGTGATAGGTGAGCCGTGGAAACGACGGTTGCCTGCACAAAGAAAAGATCCGCTTCCGCTTTAGCAACAGCTTCACCATATTTCAATGCGCCCGCCGGAGTTGCACTAACGGCTGCAATCCCACCTTGTTGTTTAATTTCCCGAATGCGTTGCTCGATCAATTCCGGCTTGATGGGTTCGGCATAAAGCTCCTGCATCAAGCTAACAAACTCATCTTTGCCCACAGAGGCAATACGATCGAGGATCGGATTGGGATCCGCATAGCGAGTCTGAATCCCTTCCAGGTTCAATACACCCAATGCCCCTAATTGGGACAACCGCACCGCCATACCAACGTCCACTACCCCATCCATCGCGCTAGCGATAATGGGAATTTCACGTTCAATCCCGCCGATCGTCCAGCGGGTATCTGCCAACACGGGATCGAGCGTTCTTGGTCCCGGTGCTAGGGCAATTTCATCGATGCCATACGCTCTACGGGCAGTTTTGCCCCGTCCAATTTGAATATCCACGTTCCCCGTTCCCAAGAGTGTATTTAAGCTAGGTTAGCAAATTTGGGGGCTTTGGTTGAATAGCGATCTGGCATATCAAACAATTAGCGAATTGTCTGTCTCCCTACATACCAGATTTAACTAATTTTGTAGAAAAATCAATGGATTTAAGAGGACAAATTTGCGATCGCGTGGCTGAGGGCGATCGCCACCTGCTGTAACTGCTCCGGTTGATGGGTTGCCATCACAGTCAGGCGCAACCGACTGGTTGGCACCGTCGGCGGACGAATCGCTGGCACAAAAAAACCGGCGGCTTGCAACGCTTGTCCTACCTGAAGAACCGTGGCGGGTTGATCGACTTGCAAACAAAGAATTGGTGATTCAGAGGGCAGCCGCAGCCAATTTGCCGGCAGATCTGGTAACGCCTGATTTAATTCCTGTTGCAAGGTGCGAACATTTTGCCAGAGTTGACTCCGGAGCGTGGGAGTTTGCTGAATGATCGCGATCGCGGCTAAAGCTGCCGCCGTATCTGCCGGGGATAGCCCTGTGGTGTAAATCCAACTCGGGGCACGATTCCGCAGGAAGTCAATTAGCGTGGCTGAACCCGCCACATAACCACCCAAACTGCCCAAGGCTTTACTTAACGTGCCCATTTGAATCAGGGGTCTGCCAGTACAACCAAAATGCTCCACGCATCCCGCTCCAGTCTGCCCCAAGACTCCCGTAGCATGGGCTTCATCAATCAGCATCATGCTGTCAAATTGCTCGGCTAAATCCAGCAGTTGGGGTAAGGGACAGAGATCGCCATCCATACTAAACACACTATCGGTCAGGAGCAGACAACGACGGTAGCGATCGCGATGCTGCTGCAAGCATTCCTTGACCTGTTGCCGATCGTTGTGCCGATATTCGACGATCGTTGCCCCACTGAGAATTGCCCCTTTTTTGAGGCTGGAATGGTTGTATTGGTCAGCCAGAATCAAATCGCGCTTGCCGACTAAGGCACTAATAGTACCAATATTCGCCAGATAACCGGAACTGAAGACTACAGCATCTTCGGTTTGTTTCAGTTGGGCGATCGCCTGTTCCAAGGCTTGGTGCAAGGGACGATGTCCGGTAATTAAGCGTGAGCCTGTACTCCCTGTACCGTACTCCCGAGTGGCGGCGATCGCCGCTTCAATTAAGCGATCGTCGCTTGCCAATCCCAGATAATCATTACTAGCAAAGTTGACTAATGCTTGACCATCCAGATTGACGATCGCACCCGAGCGACCGTGGATCGATTTCACCGAGCGATACCAATCGGCTCGATGAATCGTCGTCAGAGCGTGATCGATCCAGGCATAGGGATCAGTAGACATCCGGTTTAGACAATAGTGGCAGACTCAATGGAAAATTTTAGTCCGATCGCGATCGGAGAGTGCTAACAATCTGCTTTAGATCGGCAATTTCCCCGCTCATCTGATCAAGGCGTTGTTCTAACCGGGTCAAATCGGCGATCGGCGTGCCCTGCCAGATCGAATAATTTAAGGCAAACAGGATCTTTTGCACCGTTGAGAAGCTGGGATCGTAATCTGGATCGTTCAAAATCCGGTTGATTTGCTGGGTGTAGCCCATTTCACTACCGCCATATTCCTGGGCAATCCGGGCAGAAATTTTGCGGATACTCAGCCGTTGTGCCTGCATCAACTCCCGAATCAACTCCACCACACGTCCTTGCATAAATCCGCTTGCTTCCAGTAGTCTTGAATGCAGAACTTGAATCGATTGAGTGACTTTCCCCAGGCGGCGAGGGTCACTTTTTTGTTGGTTCAATTCTGCTATCGCAGAAAGTGCCCGTTCATTTTGCCACAGCGATCGCCCACTCAACACATAAAATCCCCTTGCCCATCGTTTGGTGTCCAATGAGTGACAAGGGGATGAGAATGGATGGGAGCGATCGCTTACAGTCCCACTAATTCGCGGGATTCCAGACCGACAAGCTGTTGGGCGATTTTCATCTGGGCTTCTAGTTTCGCCACACTAAACTCATTCCGCAGATGTTCTAACCGTGCCATCGCATTCGCTTTCTCGGTAGAGAGACGATTCAAGGCATCATACGCCCGTTGATATTCTGGGTTGACCTGAAGCACTTCAAACCGCCGCGCCCGTCGCTGATTATCGTTCTTTAAAGCCGTTTCAAACGCCACCACCATATCAGCACTACCTTCCAGACGGGCAATGTGCTGGCGGACTTCCATAATTTGATGTTCGATCTCATTCACTGCTTGCGAAGCTTGGGCGATCGCACTGGGATACTGACTCATACTAAGCTTCATAACAATCTTCCTTGGGAGTAGCAGAGTGGTCGTGGAAAATCATTGCCGATCGGGTGGTTAGGCAACCAGTTCAGCAAATTGCGGCAGTGGCGAACGACTGGGAATCGCCTCTACTGCCGAGTTAGGCAGACGATCGGTTTGGGGATTCGCTTGCTCCAGCACCGTCACTTGAATATTGAGGGCAACCAGATAGGAACCCGACTGCTCACCAACTGCCTGAGCAACCAGATCTGCCAGAGCCGGGTGTTCTGCCGTGATCGGGTCGCGGAGAGTACAACGATCCCACTCATACTTGGCATTGGGATCGAGGCTGAGGATATAGTGCTTAGTCATAGGTCAAGAACTTGAATCGTTAGTACCTGTGTACTATTGTAGTGGAAAATCACAACGGCTGCAAGGATATCGGAGGAATTAAGCCGCTAAGGGCGACGTGCCAGGATGCCGCCGTTCAGAGGCTGGATTCGCTTGGGTTTGCTGGCGATCGAGTCGATCCCAATACGCCAGGGTACGAGCTAAATCGCGGTGTCCCGGCAAGCGCACCTCATAGGGTTGAGGCATGACTTGACTGCGCCGAAGCTGAAAGGAATAGCCAGCTAGCGCCAGATTTTGAGTAAATTTTTGGGCTTGATTCAGGCGATCGAAGCCGAAATAGCAGACTTCCTGTTGCCGAGCTAAGGGACGAAACGGAGTCCGAACCAGCAGAACTCTCGGCGAGAGGAATTGCCCCACCCGTCCTTCGGACAGTGAGAAAAAACGACCAATTTGCATAAAACTTTTACCAGGATGTAGCGTGAAAACACTACATTGAGAGAGTGGCTGGAGACGTAGGGAACTCTCAACTTGGAGGACTTCGCTTCCCTCGCGTTCCTTTCTCTATTTTAGTCATTCCACACCAGAATGACAACTACAGTGTGCAAATCCAGCTAGCAAAGTTGGCGATCTGACCGATAAAAAGTAGTACACTTGCCCTCACTCTTAATCTCTCTCCCCAAGCGAGAAAAGAATGTTCAATCCGGCTCCCTTCTCCCCGTGGGAGAAGGGTTGGGGATGAGGGCGATCCGGATGCCACATCACCTATTACAGAGTTAAGCGTCAAAGCAGGCGATCGCGGTCATTCCGGGTGATCGCCCCTGTTACAACAGCAAATCCAACGTATCGCTTGTTTGGGAGGTCACCATCACCGGATCTTGATAGAGCGGCACCGTAAACGTCACAGTTGAGCCTAAGCCTTCCCCCATACTGTAAAAGTTGACCACGCCCCCCATCGCTTCCACCAGCTTTTGGGAAATCGCCAAGCCTAACCCCGTACCACCGTACTGCCGCGTCCGGGAGCCATCGACCTGGCTAAAGGATTGAAACAGCTTATCTTGCTTGTCGAGCGACACTCCAATCCCTGTATCCGCCACCCGAACTCGCACAATCCCAGGACATTCCTGGTTTTGGACGACCACTTTCTTTTTAAGAATCTCGACCCCGATCGTCACCCCACCTTCATGGGTAAATTTGATCGCATTGCCTACCAGGTTCAACATCACTTGAAGCAAACGTTGATAGTTGCCGTACAGAATAATCTCATCGTCCGTAGGCGGTTTTTGGATCTCGAAACTGAGATTCTTTTGCTGTACCTGAGCGCGAGTCGAATTCTCGACCCGATCGAGCAACTCATCTAACTTGACTGGACTCAGTTCAATCTGAAGTTTTCCGGCTTCAATTTTAGCCAGATCCAGAATGTCATTAATGATATTCAGCAGGTGCAAAGCACAATCGTAGGCACCCCGGATAAACTCCGTTTGCTCCTCCGGATCATCTGCCATGCCATCAATAATCAGCTTCAGAAAGCCGATCATGCCATTGAGGGGAGTCCGGATTTCGTGGGACGTATTTGCCAAAAACTCGCTTTTCAGCCGGGAGGCTTCCTCCGCTTGACAGCGAGCTTCTTCCAACTCCCGGTGCTTTTGTAAAAAATTACTATTAGCGCGTTGCAACTCCGTCGCCAGGGATTGACTCGCCGCAATTAAGTTAGCATGGGCGATCGCCGTTCCGACTTGATCCGCCAATTCATGCACAAACTCCAGTTCCTCTGCCAGCCAGGGGCGCGATGGCTGATCCTGAAATAACATCAACAACCCATTGGGCGCATCTTGATGACAGGTTGCCACCATTAACGCCGGTCGCTGACAAAAATCCCGTAATTTAGGCGCAGATGGCTCGGCAGGAACTTGATTGTCTCGCTCAACGATTTTGGGAGCAGGACTGGGGGCAGGTGCAATACAGATCGGCATTAACTCCGCGATCGCCTGATGCAATTCCGGTTCTTCATGGATCCAAAACTCCAGTTCCAGCATAGAAGGGAGTGGTTCCTGGCAATACTCGGCAACCACTTTCACCGTCGGTGCATCCGGTTCATAGGCACAGATAATACACCGACTGGCACTGAGGGCTTGCCCTAACCCTTCCACCGTTTGTTGCCAGATCGTGGGTAAATCCAACGTGCGCCGGATATTCCAGGCAATTTGGTTCAATAGCTTCAGGTAGCGATCGGAGCTAGGAGCCGAAGCCAGACGATCGGGGTCATTCACTGGCTCGGCTGAACGCTCCTGTCGAGGGTTCGGCTCGGCGTTGGCATCTAAACCTGAGGACAGGGAACGATGGAAATCAGCAGAAGAAACCATTACACATTGCGGCTGCGGGTTAGAACATTGCCCTAGTCGTTCCATTCACCTCGGGGTGGAACGGGAGGGTTACGCTGAAGGTCACGAGTCAGTTCATCATCTCGACGCATTTCATTTCTGAGCCACTGACGCACAGCGACTTCAATCACTTTACTGGGATCATTGGTCAGATGTTTAATTTGTGCCAGCAGATCAGAGTCGATATGAATAGCAAGTTCTATCTTTTCCGAGGTGGTATGGGAATGGACAAGCGGCTCATTCATAAATCACAGGTTTAGAGATGCAGGTTAAGAAAGAAACTGGGTAGATTATCCCTTATACTTCTGGTTTCCAGGAGGGCGATCGCAGAGACGATCCATCTTCCTGGTATGGGTTAGCAGACAAATACTCCCAAGTTTAAGTGACCCCATCCTAATACTTTCACGATTAATTTTACTAATCTAGCTGCAAGCATCCATCAGAACATTTAACCAGGGAGGAGAGTTCATCCAGCACCATGTTGCCCGGTGGGAAAGCATTACAATACTTAAAGGTCAGTATTCTTGCTACCCCCAATTGCCCAGATATTCCCCCATAGGATGGGGATTGTATATAGATAGGGTACTTTAAGTTCAAGATCTACCGGAAAAATTGAGCCATTTTGTTTAGCTTTGTTAGCTGAGTGAGCCACTGTATGACTGAGGTGCCCGTTTCCCGAATTCGGAATTTTTCAATCATTGCCCATATTGATCATGGCAAGTCCACCCTGGCAGATCGATTGCTGCAAGTCACTGGGACAGTCCAGGCACGGGAGATGAAGGAACAGTTCCTTGACAATATGGAACTGGAGCGAGAACGGGGGATTACGATTAAGCTGCAAGCGGCTCGGATGAACTATACCGCTCAGGATGGCGAGAAGTATGTCCTGAATTTGATCGATACTCCGGGACATGTGGATTTCTCCTATGAAGTGTCGCGATCGCTGGCAGCCTGTGAAGGGGCACTGCTAGTCGTAGATGCCTCCCAGGGGGTAGAAGCCCAAACTCTGGCAAATGTCTATCTGGCGCTGGAACATGACCTGGAAATCATCCCAGTGCTGAATAAAATTGACCTACCGGGAGCCGAACCCGATCGCGTCAAGCAGGAAATTGAAGATATTGTCGGGCTGGATTGTAGTCAGGCGATTATGGCATCGGCAAAAGAAGGCGTAGGGGTCAACGAGATTCTAGAATCGATCGTTCACCTGATCCCACCGCCTCAAGATACCGTGGCAGACCCCTTACGCGCCCTAATCTTTGATAGCTACTATGATCCCTATCGCGGCGTGATCGTGTACTTCCGGGTGATGGATGGCACCGTGAAAAAGGGCGATCGGGTGCGGCTGATGGCTTCCGGCAAAGAATACGAAATTGACGAATTAGGCGTACTGTCCCCCAATCAAGTCCAGGTGAATGATCTTCATGCGGGGGAAGTGGGCTATCTGGCCGCCGCCATTAAAGCCGTGGAGGATGCGCGGGTGGGCGATACGATTACCCTGGCAACCGCTCCGGCTCCCACGCCTTTACCCGGCTATGTGGAAGCCAAACCGATGGTGTTCTGCGGTCTATTCCCAACGGACGCGGATCAGTTTGAAGATTTGCGGGAGGCATTGGAAAAACTCAAGTTAAGCGATGCCGCCTTGAACTATGAGCCAGAAACCTCTAGCGCGATGGGCTTTGGCTTCCGATGCGGCTTCTTAGGCTTGTTGCACATGGAAATCGTGCAGGAGCGCTTAGAACGGGAATATAACCTGGATCTGATTACGACTGCCCCTTCCGTGGTTTACCGGGTCACGTTAATCAAAGACGGGGAGGTCATTCATATCGAGAATCCCAGTAAACTGCCGGAACCGCAGCATCGGGAGAAGATTGAAGAGCCTTACGTGCAGGTCGATATGATTACGCCGAAGGAATTTGTTGGCACCCTGACGGAACTCTGCCAGAATCGGCGCGGCGTGTTCAAAGACATGAAGTATCTCACTCCCGAGCGGACTACATTGATCTATGAGTTGCCGCTGGCGGAAGTGGCGACGGACTTTTTTGACCAAATGAAGTCTCGGACTCGGGGCTATGCCAGCATGGAATATCAACTGATTGGCTACCGGGAGAATCCCCTGGTCAAGCTGGATATTTTGATTAATGGTGATCCCGTTGATCCACTCTCGACGATCGTGCATCGCGATAAAGCCTATGGGGTGGGACGGGCACTGACTGAGAAGTTAAAGGAACTGATTCCCCGCCACCAGTTTAAGATTCCGATTCAGGCGGCGATCGGCAGCAAAGTCATTGCCAGCGAACATATTCCGGCTCTGCGTAAAGATGTGTTAGCCAAATGTTATGGCGGCGATATTTCCCGAAAAAAGAAATTATTGCAAAAACAAGCTAAAGGTAAAAAACGGATGAAGGCGATCGGTACCGTTGACGTACCCCAAGAAGCCTTTATGGCAGTTTTGCGCCTGGAACAGTAGGTGTTGTGTCCTCCGTAGTTCTACCAATTTTTCAAACTTAAAAATTAAGTTTTGGTAAACTGCGGAGAAAGCTATTTAGTCAACCCCGGCTCTGGTTTAGCGTATACCTGTGTCTCACTTGTCTAACTACATCTCAGCATTTATCCCGTTATTGGCATTCCCTATCTGAATAGATGGGTAGCTACCTTAGTTCGTGCCACTGATTCATCCCAAACTCTACAGGTTATCCCTAACTATGAGAATTCTAGTTACAGGCGGCGCAGGTTTCATTGGCTCTCATTTAATCGATCGCTTGATGCTGGAAGGGCATGAGGTGATCTGCCTGGATAACTTCTTCACTGGACATAAACGCAATGTCTTGAAATGGCTGGAACATCCCTACTTTGAACTGATTCGGCATGATATTACCGAACCAATTCGGTTAGAAGTCGATCAGATCTATCACCTGGCTTGTCCCGCTTCGCCCGTCCATTATCAGTACAATCCGGTCAAGACGATTAAAACCAATGTAATCGGAACCCTAAATATGTTGGGGTTAGCTAAACGGGTAAAAGCGAGATTCCTGTTGGCTTCCACGTCAGAAGTGTATGGCGATCCAGAGATTCATCCTCAGCCTGAAGAGTATCGGGGCAATGTCAATACGATCGGGATTCGCAGTTGTTACGACGAAGGTAAACGGGTTGCTGAAACCCTCGCGTTTGACTATCATCGCCAAAATAATGTTGATATTCGAGTGGCACGAATTTTTAATACCTACGGCCCCCGGATGCAAGAGAACGATGGTCGAGTCGTCAGTAACTTTATTGTGCAAACACTTAAAGGCATCCCATTGACCGTCTATGGCGATGGTTCGCAAACCCGCAGTTTCTGTTATGTCTCTGACCTGGTCGATGGACTGATGCGGTTAATGAACGGGGATCATCAAGGCCCCGTCAACTTGGGGAATCCTGGAGAATATACGATTTTGGAGTTGGCTCAAGTGATTCAGGAAATGGTCAATCCCGAGGTAGAAGTGCGGTTTAAGCCACTGCCCCAAGATGACCCGAAGCGGCGGCAACCCGACATTACCCGAGCCCGGGAATGGTTAGGTTGGGAACCGACTGTCCCCCTCAGAGATGGCTTGGAACGCACGATCGCGGACTTCCGGGCGCGGTTAAGTAACCCAGAAGCTTCTCTGCCGACGGATCGGGTCAGTTCCCACTAACACCAGAACTCTCCTGATTACGATCGGCAAACTCAGAATTTACCAGTAGTCAGTAGGTTTCATCACTTGAACAGTTCAGAAACGCGCCGTTTGGCTTGGGTTTCTATCAATCTCCTGGTTTGCTACTCAATTGCCACCCCACCACTAGTAAGGTTTTGAGAGGATTACCCCATGCGTGTTTGTGTCATTGGTACTGGATATGTCGGGTTAGTAACTGGCGCTTGTCTGGCTCACACCGGCCATCAGGTTGTCTGTGTAGACAATAACGAAGAAAAGGTGAAGCTGATGAAAGCCGGACAGTCACCCATTTTTGAGCCGGGGCTGTCCGAAATTTTGCAAGCGGCAATTCATACCGGTAACATCGAGTTCACGACGGATCTGGCGGCTGGCGTGAATCATGGACAAATTTTGTTTATTGCCGTCGGTACACCCGCCCTGCCTACGGGGGAAAGCGATACCCGCTATGTGGAGGCGGTTGCCCGGGGCATTGGTGCCCATTTAAATGGGGAATATAAGGTGATTGTTAACAAGTCTACTGTCCCGATCGGATCAGGGGATTGGGTCAGAATGCTAGTGCTGGATGGCTATGCGGAGCGGGAAGATGTCCAGGCAGTTCCCGTTATGGCTGGCATGGGCGATGGTGAAGTTGTCACCCTGACGCGATCGCTGTCCTCAGAACCGGAATTTGATGTGGTGAGCAATCCCGAGTTTCTGCGGGAAGGAGCCGCTATTTACGACACCTTTAACCCCGATCGCATTGTGTTAGGCAGTAACAGTGCCAAAGCGATCGCCTTGATGCAAGAACTCTATGCGCCGATCGTGGAACGGCAGTTTGGCGAAAATCGATCGCTGCCTCCCGTCCCTGTGTTGGTGACGGATTTGAGTTCGGCAGAAATGATCAAATATGCCGCGAACGCTTTCCTAGCCACCAAAATCAGCTTTATTAACGAAGTCGCCAACATTTGCGATCGGGTCGGTGCCGATGTAGTGCAGGTCGCCAAGGGGATTGGCTTAGATTCCCGGGTCGGCAGCAAGTTCCTACAAGCCGGGATTGGTTGGGGTGGCTCCTGCTTCCCTAAAGATGTGTCCGCCCTGATTCATACCGCCGATGATTATGGCTACGAAGCCCAATTGCTCAAGGCGGCGGTGCAGGTCAACCAACGGCAACGGCTGATTGTAGTCGAAAAACTGCAACAAGTCCTGAAGATCCTCAAAGGTAAGACGGTTGGCTTACTGGGGCTGACCTTTAAGCCAGATACCGATGATCTGCGTGATGCTCCTGCATTAACCATGATTGAGCATCTGTCTCGCCTGGGCACCCGCGTCAAAGCCTATGATCCACTGGTTTCCCAAACCGGAGTCCGCCACGGCTTATCAAACGTGATCGTCGAGACTGACCCCGATCGGCTCGCTGATGGTTGCGATGCCCTGGTATTAGTTACGGATTGGCAGGAATTCCGGACACTGGATTACGTCCAGATGGCAAAACTGATGCACAGCCCAGTTATGATCGACGGGCGGAATTTCCTGGATCAGGAGGCGCTGGAACAAGCCGGGTTCCGTTATGTCGGGATCGGTCGCTAATCGCTCACTCCACTAGCTGTAGGGGTAAACAGGTGGCAGATCTGGTTGCCCCTATAACCATTCAGACGACTAGAGTTTCTGCGCCGCGATCGCCAGTTTTACGCCTGGAATCGTCCGTAGTCGATCCATTGTTGCTACGACCCGCCCGTAATCCACACTGGTATCGGCACTGACAACCACCAAGGTGGGCTGATTATTCGTCATCAGAGTTCGGATGCGGGCGGGTAAATCTTCCAGTTGAGCCGGTTGCCGATTTAAGGCAATTTGTCCCTGGCGATCAATGGTCACGGTAATCCGGCTTTGTGCCTGGGGCTCGGCGGTCGCCGCCTGCGGCAGGGTGACGGGTAGCCCAGT
This sequence comes from Pantanalinema rosaneae CENA516, assembly GCF_050753385.1. Classification (NCBI taxonomy): domain Bacteria; kingdom Bacillati; phylum Cyanobacteriota; class Cyanophyceae; order Leptolyngbyales; family Leptolyngbyaceae; genus Pantanalinema; species Pantanalinema rosaneae. The sequence continues at coordinate 51,149 of NZ_JBLZFZ010000024.1, read as the reverse complement.
CGATTTTGTCAAAAACAGGGACGACATAATGAAGAAGGTCAAAATCGCGAAGATCACATCGATCATCGGCACAATATTGATCTGAAACGTTGGCTCCAGATCGTCATCCGGTAGGCGCATTGTAGGGCACTCCTCGCTGTTCATAATGGCGACGATAAAGCAATTCCAGTTGCCCACCATATTCTTGAATCAATGCCATCTGCCGCCGATATAAGCCCCGGAAGGTATTGGCAAAGAGCAGGGTGACGATCGCCACGACTAGCCCAGCCGCCGTCGATACCAGCGCTTCACTGATTCCCGCGCTCACCCCTAAGGTATTGCCACCGCCTAAATCACCAATTCGCAGTGCTGCAAAGGAGCGAATCAGCCCTAATACAGTACCCAGCAATCCCAGCAAAGGCGACAGACTAATAATCGTGTCAAACACGGTATTAAATCGTCGTAGTAAGGGAATTTCTGCCTGAGCCGCACTTTCTAGTGCCAGACGAAATTCCTCCGGCGTGGCTTGCTCCAGTTCTAAAGCCGCCAGAAAAATCCGGGCGATCGGCAAGTCAGGATGTTGCTCTAACTTCAAGAATGCCGCTCTGGGACTGCGTTTATACAACGTCAGCGCTTCCCGGACTACTAGATCCTGCTGTCGTACCACCCGTACCCAAAACATCACTCGTTCCAAAATTAATGCGACTGCCAGGAACGAAAACCCCAGCAGCGGCAGCATGACGACACCACCAGCAATAAACAGGTTTGCAAACGGCATGAAAGAATTGAGCAATCAGCAATAGGACAGAAACAATTTCCAGGGAATCTCAGGTCAACTTTACACTAACTTCTCGTTCTCAGCATCCACTGATAGCTCAGTTAATGGACTGCTACACGCCGCAATTAGCCCTTCCACACCCTCAACCGGCACGATCGCAACCTGGAGGCGATCGCGGAGATCTGCCACAGTTAAATCATCTAAAAACTTGGCTTCATCATGCTTCAGCATCACGGTAGGCAGCAAAATGGCATCGCCTAACTCCCGCCCCTCCAGCGCTTGCAAAATATCCTGACCGGTAATTAGCCCCGTTACCGAAATTGCCTGTCCCCAATACTGACTGGCGATCGCGACTAATTGCACCTCTAGTCCGGCGACCTGATTTAATCGCTGCACGATCGGCTGGAAGGCATGTTCAACCGCATTCCCCACCACCCAGGTTAAGCGACGGGGCACAGACAATTGTTTCGGCAACTTGCGAGCCGCTTTGTGAAACGCCTTGAGAAACTGCCGAATCGAACCCACCCCATTGCCAATCTGCGGATAGTCCTCGTAATGGGACTCCGGCGGCAAATCCTGCCCACCGATCAGAAACCATTCATCGGCTAACCAGGCAAAGGTGGAGCCAAACTGTTGGCGGAATTTTGTTTGCAGAGTTTGTACCTGCGTAATCACCTCCTGCGCCTTTGTCGGGGTCACCGGGATCAGGTCATCCTCTACCGGACGAAAGCGAGTTAAGCCGACGGGCACGACTGCGACCGAAGCGACCGCAGGCATATCGCCCTGGTGAAACTGAGATAACTCTACTAAGGTCTGCGTCAGGTAATCACCATCGTTAATGCCGGGACACACCACCACCTGAGCATGAATTTGCAGTTCATGATCTTGAAACCAGCGTAGTTGCTCTAGGATTTGTCCCGCCCGAGGATTTTTCAGCAAGCGCGATCGCACCTCCGGATCAGTGGCATGAACGGAGACATACAACGGCGATAACCGCATTTGGGCAATCCGATCCCATTCGCGCTGGGTCAGGTTCGTCAGCGTCAGGTAACTGCCATATAGAAAACTGAGGCGATAGTCATCGTCCTTCAAATACAGCGTCTGCCGCTTACCGGGGGGTTGCTGGTCAATGAAACAAAACGGACAGCGATTATTACATTGGATCAAGCCATCAAATAAAGCCGTCTCAAACTCCAGCCCCAAATCATCGTCGTAATCCTTTTCGATTTCGATCGTATGAGTTTTGCCTTGAGCATCCAGCACTTGCAGTTCCAACACTTCGTCAGCGCACAGAAACTTGTAGTCAATTAAGTCTCTGGGCTGCTGTCCATTAATTGCCACCAGCCGATCGCCCGCTTCAAAGCCAATTTCAGCCGCGATCGACTCGGGCAACACCGCCGTAATTAAGGCTGGACGAATAGAAGACTCACTCATGAAGCTGCCATGGCTAAAGAAGCTATTGGAACCAAGCGATCGAGATAGCTCAATACTCAGTCCTTACCACTAAGTTAACTATTTTTCAGCCACCCGAGCGCGATCGCTGACAGGAGGGTGATTCCAAATGCCAAGCGATACCAGACAAATACCCAGGTACTTTGGCGCTGAAGAAATCGCAGCAACCAGGCGATCGCAATATAGGAGAAAATGAAACTGGAAACAATCCCAACCAGCATCGGCAGTAGGCTGTCCAGATTATCAAAGGCTTTGCGAGCTTGATACAAGGTGGCGATCGTTAAAGTGGGAATGCCCAGCAAAAAGGAAAACCGGGCGGCGGTTTGGCGTTCTAAGCCTAAGAAAAGAGCCGCCGTTAAGGTCGATCCCGATCGGGATGAGCCAGGAACCAGTGCCAGGGTTTGTCCTACCCCTACTAATAAACCATCCAGGATTTGTAAATCGCGGAAGCGGCGTTTCCGGGTGCCCACTCGTTCTGCCAGCCCCAATAAAGAAGCCATGATGAGCGAGGCGATCGCAATCACGGCGGGACTTTCGGGGATTAAATCCTTCAACAAGAATCCCATGAGCAAAGCGGGTAGCGTCCCGACCGCAATCCCCACCAACAGTTTCCATTCTTCCTGCTCCCAGTCGCGGCGACGGAAAGCGACCCAGCCCCCTAACACAATTTGGCGAATATCCTGCCAGAAGTACATCACCACAGCAATCACACTGCCAAACTGGATGGCATCAACAAAATATTTTTGCTGAGTCCAATGGAAAATATCTCTGAAAATTAATAAATGCGCCGTACTACTAATCGGCAAAAATTCTGTGATGCCCTGGACAATTCCCAGCGCAAAGGCTTGCAGAACTGCAATCAACAAATTAGAGCCTTCCACGGCTGCTGGCGATTCAACTGTTGCGACCAGGGCTTGCACCCCACTCCAACCACTCCATGAACCGGCTGGGTTCAGCATCAATACTTCCATTCCCTAGTCCCCAATCTATGGCATGAACCCATTTGACTCTTCCATGTACTGCTGCGATTAACCGGATATTGCCCCAGTTCTCAGGTTTTTAATCAACCCTGGGGCTATCCGTAGCTAGTATGCCATCTCTCTGCCCGATCGGTTTTGCGCCCGATCGCCTCAACCCTCGTGTCGCCATTCAGCCAAAACTCGCCCTCGGATCTATCCCGATTTGTCACTATGAGCTAGCTGGGCTAGCATAGAGCAGTATACCCAGGGGGGGGATATTGAAAAATGGCTTGATATCCAGTGGCTGATTGCATTATGTTAAATAAAGTAAAGTAGATACTCATTATTGACAATCTTCATCGGCGATTGCACCCTTGATTTCCTACTCACCGTCTTCTACCCCACTGTATCCTTCCGAGTCTACGGTTGTCCCCGCCGAGATTCTTGATCCCCTGGCATCACCCTTAACAGTAGAGGTGCCCCGAACAGGTGCTTCGGTTCCGGCTCTTGCAAAACCCCGTTGGGCAATTCTGGCGGCGGCTATTTTCCTGGTTTCCGTTCCGGTATTTATTCAGGCACCCTTAGTCCGATCGCTACCACTGGTCAGTTTAGGATTGACCGGAGGACTTTGGTGGTTCGGTCAGCGCTGGTTAGCCCATCCCCGCACCCATGTCTGGGGAGATCTACTGCTCGGCTTTACCTGGACCTGGTTAGCAGGATCACTCTATTGGGGTTGGCTACGGTGGGAACCCTTGTTGCATCTGCCGGTAGAAGCGATCGGGCTCCCCTTTGCCATCTGGGGGATCGCAACCCAACGCAGTAAGATTGGTAACTTCTTTTATCTGGGTTCCCTATTGGGTACTGCCCTGACAGATTTTTACTTTTATGTGCTGAATCTGATTCCGTACTGGCGTAAGTTAATGCAGGTCAGCGAGGACATGATGCCTTCGATCTTCCAAGCTGCGATCGCCCAAATTCAAACTCCCTCAGGGATTGGTTGGGCTATTATACTAGCAGCAATCTTGTTTGGGGTAAGCCTCTATACTCAACGCTTTCCAGCTTTACACTGGTGGGCATTCAGTGGCGCTGTCCTCAGCACGATCCTGGTCGATGGTTTGTTCTGGCTGGCTGCATGCGCTGCCTAACGTTGTCTCATCCTTATGAGTGATTGACTAGGGAGCCATATCATCATCTAGTAGTGTCATCAGCTAGGTTCTAGAAGAAATCCCAACATTAATATATTTTGTTGAAAGATTTTTCTTCTAGCCCTTACACTGGCATGAATAGATGTGGCAGGATGCATCATAGAGAAGAATCATTACGCTCACAGTCTGTGGTGACTTTGCAACCGGCTCCTCATTTGCTACTTCGGACGGAATCCGGCCATCGCCGTCTGCTGCTGACTGGCACAAATTGTTGGACGATCGGTCGCAGCGAGGATAACAACTTTGTCCTGCCGGATCGCTGGATCTCCCGCAATCATGCCATGTTGCAGTGCATGGAAACGGGAGAATACTATCTAATCGATTTAGGCAGCCGCAATGGTTCCTTTGTGAACGGGCGGCGGGTTAGTATTCCGGTGACACTCCATAATGGCGATCGGCTCACATTTGGTCAAACGGAACTCGAATTTTACTGTCCGACGGCAAAGACATCCGATGCCGCCATGGCAGAGAACTCGAAGGAATTCACCGCCACCGCCACGCTGCATGTGCGCCGCTTAATTTCGGTGCTGGTGGTTGACATCCGCAACTTTACAGTCTTAACGCGCCAGCTTGACGAAAAAATTCTCTCGGAAATGATTGGCACCTGGTTTCGCCATGCCGGAGATATTATTCGTGAGCATGGCAGTTGGGTCGATAAATATATTGGCGATGCCGTTATGGCAATCTGGATTCATGGCACCCAGGATATCAGCAGTGACGAAATGCTGCGGGTATTGCATGCCTTAAGTGCCCTGCATAAGATGACCACTGACCTTTGTAATCTTTATCCCCTCCCCTTCCCCCTGCGAATTGGCGCTGGCATCAATACAGGGTATGCCATGGTCGGTAATACGGGCAGCGGCGATCGTCCCGACTATACCGCCTTAGGCGATACGGTGAATGCGGCTTTTCGCCTGGAAACCTCTACGAAACAAATCGGCGCAGACATAGCCGTTGGGAAAACCACCTATCAATATCTGTCGGCATTGGTGGCTGAAAGCAACTTATTTAGTGAGCATACCCTGGATTTAAAGGGGTATGATGCTGCGACGATCGCCTATGCCTGTACATTTCCTGATCTGGATTTATTTCTGCAAACGAGAACTAAAAATCTGAGTTAAACGATCGTGGCTCCGATTGGGCTACAGGAGTTCTCTGCCAGATTGGGCACCGGAAATGATAGGCTCAATAAATAATGCCGAGTATGGATTCCGTGGCATGGAATGGGAGGTAAGGTTTTATGAAACGATTGATTCGCCTATTCGCTGTCCTTAGCCTGGTCGTAGGCTGTCTAAGCTGGTTAGCCTTGCCTCAAGGGGCACTAGCCGCCAATGTTCATTCGCTAACGTTCAACTCCGTCACCTCGACATCTAGCCTATTGGCAGTTGAAGGTGTACGGGATGCCGTCAGCGAAAAGCTGGCTTCTGAGTATGGTAAAAAAATTGACTTGAATAATACCAATCTTCGGGCGTTCAGACAGTTTCCAGGCATGTACCCGACCCTCGCCAGCCTAGTCGTCAAGAATGCACCTTACGACCAGGTAGATGATGTGTTGGATATTCCAGGTCTGTCTGCCAGCCAAAAAGCAGTTCTGCAAGACAACTTGAGCAACTTTACCGTTACCGATGTGGAATCGGCTCTGGTTGAAGGTGCCGATCGCATTAATAACGGGATTTACCGCTAGACAGCCAGTTCAATTTCTGCTGAAAATTGCTCGATGCCCAGCGATTGGACAAAGAGCAATTTTTTTATTTTTAGGTAGCAATTTAATGACCGATTCTTTGCCCACTCCGCCGCCCTCTGTAGCCGCATTACCGACCCAGTTTGATGTGCTGGTGATTGGGGCAGGTGCAGCAGGGCTATATACAGCGCTATGTTTGCCAGAGCATCTTCAGGTGGGGTTAATCACCAAAGATACCCTATCGCTGTCTGCCAGTGATTGGGCACAGGGCGGCATTGCGGCAGTAGTGGATCCCCAGGACTCGGCGGAGTTACATATTGCCGATACCCTGCAAGCAGGCGCAGGACTCTGTAACTATGAAGCCGTCAAGTTTCTGGTAGAACATGCCTCTCGTTGTATTGATAACCTGATCGAGATGGGAGTCGGCTTCGATCGCCACAATGGGGAACTCGCCCTCACCCTGGAAGCGGCTCATTCCCGTCGCCGGGTGCTGCATGCTGCTGATACAACGGGGCGAGCCGTGGTCAGCACCTTAACCGCCCAGGTCTTGACCCGCCAACACATTCAGGTAATTCCCCAAGCCTTGACGCTGGATATCTGGTTAGAGGATCACCAGTGTCAGGGCGTGTGCCTGGTGTATGACGGGCAGATCCGATGGCTCCGGGCAAAGGCAGTCGTGCTGGCAACAGGTGGAGGTGGGCAGGTCTTCGCGCAAACCACTAATCCTTCGCTCAGTACGGGGGATGGTGTGGCGATGGCATACCGAGCCGGGGCGATTCTGCGAGATTTAGAATTTGTTCAGTTTCATCCCACCGCCCTGACTCAACCTGGCGCACCCCGATTTCTAATTAGTGAAGCGGTTCGGGGCGAAGGTGCCCATTTAGTCAATGCCCAGGGCGATCGCTTTGCCTTTAAGTATCACCCCGCCGGAGAACTTGCCCCCAGAGATGTCGTCAGTCGAGCTATTTTTAGTTATCTCCAAGAAACTCAGGCAGATCTGGCAACCGCCCATGTCTGGTTAGATCTACGGCCCATTCCCCCCGATCGTATCCGGCATCGCTTCCCCAACATTATTCAGGTTTGCCAACGCTGGGGGATCGATGTGTTTCAATCTCCCATTCCAGTCGCCCCAGCCGCCCATTACTGGATGGGAGGGATTGTCACGGATTTAAGCAATCGCACCTCTATTCCAGGTCTATATGCCGTTGGTGAAACAGCCAGCACTGGAGTCCACGGAGCCAATCGCCTTGCCAGCAATTCCCTCTTAGAATGTTTGGTGTTTGGGGCAGAGTTGGCACAGTTAGGAAACCTGGAGACATCCCAGGCAGGGGGAATCCGGGGGGAGGTGGGAAACCGGGAGCCGGGGGAAATTAACCTGAAAGCCGCCGACAGCATGACTATTGAGCAGATCCGCACCGAGTTACCACGCCTGGTTTGGCAGAGTGCGGGCATTTGCCGGGAAGGGGAAACCATGATCCAGGCGATCGCCCAGGTAGAGCAATGGCAACAGCAATTTCAGACGTTAGAAATTAGTCAAACGTTACAAAGTTTGTCGCCGGAACTCGTCAATGGGATGTCTGTAGCGGCGGCAGAGCCCATGGTACGGCAGTGGGCAGAAACCCGCAATTTACTCACTATTGCTGGCCTAATTCTCAAAAGCGCTCACTTCCGCACCGAAAGCAGAGGAGGGCACTATCGATCAGATTGCCCCCAGACCGATCCAGCCTGGCAGGTGCATACCCTCGTCCAGGGCGATCGCTGGTGGCAATCACCCGTTACATAACTTAAAACTCCGGTTCGTCGCTTAGCGTTTCAATTAACAAATCCATTTGTTGCTGGCGCTGGGCTAAAAACGTTTCGCATTGCCGCAGGTACTCAACGGCTGTAGCAAACTGCTCAAACACCTCCGCTAGTTCCAATTCACCAGACTCAATCCGCATCATGATGGCTTCAACCTGCCTGACCGTCGCTTCATAGTTCCAAGCATCGGGACAGGGATGTTCTGGTTCCGAATTGGCACTTTCTACCTCTGGGGAATTGTGCAGTGATGTCCCAGTGGGGGGATCAGCGGAGTTGCTCACAGGGAAATCTCACAGAATTAATACCGCCAGTATATTAATTCTGGGAAACTTTGCTTCAATCTTCTATAGATATATTCAAAACTTCAGTTACTTTAACGTTGAGCTGCCCCTGGCTGAGCTGAATCTGCAATTCTTGACCTGGGATCGCCTCGGAAGCTGATCGCACGATCGTGCCATTAGTTTCCCGCACCACGGCATATCCCCGCTTTAACACCGCCTGCGGGTCTAACGTTGCCAATTTCTGCTTCAACAAATCACAGTGCTGTTTTGCCTGTTGAAACTGCCGTAAGGTACTCTGCACCAGGCGCAGTCGCAACCAGGCCATTGTTTGCATTTCATGTTTCAACCGCCGATCTAACTGGAAGCGTTGTAGTCGGGCATGGAGCCGCAGTAAATGCTCCTGGCTAGCGGTCAACCGATAAAGCATGATTTGATTTAATGCCAGCACCCGCTCTCGGTGCTCTGTATACAGATCGGACAGGCGTGGCACCGCTTGTTCCGCCGCCGCCGTTGGGGTATGCACACAAACATCCGCCGCCAGATCCGCTAAGGACTCATCCCGTTGATGCCCAATGCCCGCAATCACCGGAATCGAACAGGTGGCAATTGCCCGTACCACTCGTTCATCATTAAAGCAAGCCATATCTTCGATCGCGCCACCACCTCGTGATACAATTAGTACATCCGCTCTACCATCTTGCTCAACTCGTCGAATCGCATCGATGATCGAGCCGGGAGCTTGATCCCCCTGCACTAAGGCTGGAGAAAACAAAACATGCAAACCAGGATAACGTCGCCGCAATGTTCGTTGAATATCGCCCCAGGCGGCCGCTTGAGGTGAAGTGACGACGGCAACGGTTTTCGGGTGGGTCGGCAGCGATCGTTTATGGGCTGGATCAAACAGACCTTCTGCTTCTAAACGATGCCGGAGTTGTCGATAGCGTAATGCCCGCAGCCCTTCTCCGGCAGGTAACACTTGCCAAATAATTAACTGATATTGCCCTCGTTGAGGATGGACATGGATACGTCCCAGAATGATCAATTGTTCGCCTTGTTGGGGTTGTGTGACTAAGCGATCGATTTGACTGTTCCAAACCACACAACTAATGGCGGCTTTCGCATCGGGATCTTGCAAGGTAAAAAACAAACCACTGCGATAGCGTGTAGCACTAGATACTTCCCCAGTCACCCAAACCTGTCGCAACTGATCATCCTGCTCCAAAAGGGCTTGAATGTAAGCCGTTAGTCCGGCAACAGAGAGGGCAGTATCGGGAACTAACAAGCTAGGGATATACGAGTTCATCATCCGTCACCTGTATTGAACAAAGGAGAGACAAGAGTGGATACCAGCAATGAATTGGGCGATCAAATAACCTTGACTCAGCCAGCAATTACTGAAAAATGCAACAATTTGGCAGCCCTGGATGGGCGAACTGCCTTTAGGTTAACTAGACTCTAGCCAATTCGGCAGTAAGCTGCATTGCATTCTGCCATACCTGCCCTAAGATCTGCCTAACTTCCTATGGTTATCTAAAAAAAGTGAGCAGGGGAGTTCGAGTGATCCCACTCAGTTCCGGACGGAATTTGCCTGATTTTCTATTGCCGATGCACTATCCATTTGGGGCGGGAATATTAAAATAGAATTCCTCTAAACCCGCTCGTTCCCAATCTGAACATAACGTTACCGAAACTTTCGCGTTGAGGCGCTGATGGCTACTAAAACTACTGAGACTTCCGATAAGCAAAAAGCTTTGAACCTCGTTTTGACCCAGATCGAGCGTAACTTTGGCAAAGGCAGCATTATGCGCCTGGGGGATGCCAGTCGGATGAAAGTGGAAACCATTCCGAGTGGAGCATTAACCCTGGATTTAGCCCTCGGGGGCGGGATTCCCAAAGGGCGGGTAATTGAGATTTATGGGCCAGAAAGTTCCGGTAAAACCACGGTGGCACTCCACGCGGTTGCCGAAGTTCAACGGAATGGTGGCATTGCGGCGTTTGTCGATGCGGAACATGCCCTTGATCCTGCCTACGCTGCGGCATTGGGCGTTGATATTGATAATTTGCTGGTTTCGCAACCCGACACGGGCGAAGCCGCCCTGGAAATTGTGGATCAACTGGTGCGATCGGCTGCGATCGATATTATTGTGATCGACTCAGTTGCCGCCTTAGTGCCCCGGGCAGAAATTGAAGGGGAAATGGGGGATACCCACGTTGGCTTACAAGCTCGATTAATGAGTCAGGCCCTGCGTAAGATTGCCGGAAACATGGGGAAATCGGGCTGTACAGTAATCTTCCTGAACCAACTGCGCCAAAAGATTGGTGTCACCTACGGTAGCCCAGAAACCACGACTGGCGGACAAGCCTTAAAATTCTATGCCTCTGTCCGGTTGGATATTCGCCGCATTCAAACGCTGAAAAAGGGGACTGATGAATACGGAATTCGTGCCAAGGTGAAGGTAGCCAAAAACAAGGTGGCTCCTCCCTTCCGGATCGCTGAGTTTGACATTGTGTTTGGTAAAGGCATTTCTACCCTGGGTTGCCTGGTCGATCTGGCTGAAGAGACGGGGGTAATTATTCGTAAAGGTGCCTGGTATAGCTATAGTGGCGATAACATCGGGCAAGGGCGGGACAACACAATCAGGTATATGGAAGAAAACCCCGACTTTGCGAAGAAAGTTGACCAGGAGGTGCGCCAAAAACTAGAGATGGGCGCGGTGGTATCGGCAAACTCCGTTGGGCAGCTAGATGCCGATGCCGAGGATGAGGACGACTACGCGGAAGAAGAATAGGCGACCTGCTGCCTCTGCATCATGACTTCATGATTGAGTCATGCAATCAATTAGGGAATTGGGGGATTGGAACTGCGATCCTCCCATTCCCATCGTTAAGGATGAATCTCCTGGATCTGCCGCTGCAAGAACCGATCGAGAATATCTGACTGTTGTGCCGCACTTAATTGAGGTTCCAGGGGCTCGCTCACCGAGATGGGAGTTTTCAGAAACATTGAGGTTTCTTCTACTCCACTTGAGATAGGACTCTCCCAATCTATCTCTCCGGGAAGGACGCTGGCTTCATCCATAGTGGGAGCTTCGGTCAGAGCGGAATTGGTTGATCGCGCCAGATTAATTTGCTCCAGTACCTCTGGCGGAATCACTTCTACACTTTGTACCGCTTTGCAGATAAAGAAGACGAAGGACAGACTACCCAGACGGATGCGATCGCCGTCCTTCAGCAAGACCTGTTGACGCACCGGCTCACCATTAACAAAGGTGCCATTTGTACTGTTGAGGTCAATCAGGTAAAACCCTCGATGTTCTCGATATTGAATCGCCGCATGACGACGAGACAAGCGCTTATCCTGAATTGGCAGCGCGGCTTTGCGATCGCGCCCAATCAGCCAAATGCCCTGGGCCTGCATGAGGGATTGCGTTTTACCTCGGGCTAAATTAGTGGTTAGATAAACCTGGCGACCTTGAACTACACCCTGAACATATTGATAAACCGCACGGCTACGCTGTTGGCTATTCGCGTTTTCCAGTTCAAGAATTTCATCTAATAATTCTCGATGGTGTTCATATAACTTTAAAAACACTCGGTACAGCCCTAAGCGCTGATCGAGTTCAGCCGTGTTGACAGGGGTATCCAGAAGGTTAGAAGAAAATTCAGCTAACGAGTTGGGGTCAAACATAATCGATTGGCGCTTATGCGATGCTAAGAACAGAATGCCCAAATAGTGCAGGAAGCAAGACAACATCAGAATGCGCCCCATTCTGGGCACTCTACCAAACTGCTGAATATTCCAACCTAAGAGCAATGCTTGTGTTTAACCTGAAGCAGTTTGGCAATAGGATATTCCTTCATCCTCTAAAGTAAAGCGCGAACGCTCCAGAAATAACCGCACGATTACTAGATCATGATCAATCTAGCGGCTGAAGCAGCAAAACTCCTGTGGATTGTACTAATGCCACTGGGGTCTGATAACTCAGATATTCATGCGGATGGCTGATACCCACGATCGCATTGACGCGCTACCAAAGGGTTACAACACCACGTAAATTTACTTAAATTCTTGCAACGATCTGATGCTGCCATCCGTGAGATAGTGTTGGGCAATTTAAGAGAAAACACAGTCTATCCTTCCTCATTGCCACTGATTCGATTGGTTCTTTACAATGATGGGTAGTCAATTTACGCAAGCTGTCGTATCAATTGGCGCTTGCTATCGTCAGTAACCCGGATCGGATAATGATTAAAGGTTGCTGAGCGGTAAATCTGTTATCTCTCGGGATAGCAGCACAGGGTGTGCATCTACTGAGTCACAAAACTCATACTCGGTCAGTGTTGGGGCAAATACAGGGACATGCCTCTACCAAACCGTTTGTGAACTTAGCACAATTTCTGGGTGCAGTTCATGTTGATGCATTCATTTGACGAAGACACCTCCACGCTGACAGAGCTACTCGCAATTTCCGACGCGGCTGCCAGTTCAGATGGTCACCTAGACCCGTTCTATGATCTGGAACTGGAACCGCCACCATCTGTTCAGGTTCATCATTGGTCTTCCCGAAAACCGTCCATGCACCGGGATGACTGGCAGAGCGATCGGCGGCAAGGCTCACACTATGACCCGCCCAGACATAGGCTCATTCCCTCGTCACGCCAAGAGGTCGCTTTAGATGGGTTAGAAGCCCTGCGACAGGCCGTGAAACAAGCCGAGGAGAGGGGAGTGCGGCTGGGCTCGATCCGCCAGCGCGAATTTTTCCAGGCGAAGCCACCTGAACGCATCCCAATTCATGCGGAGCCATTATCCCCCTTACGGGAACGGGATTTGGCAGCCATGCAAGCCTTGTTTCAGGTCAATAATATTGGCGAAATTGAGGCAGACATTACTCAAATGTTGCTGAAACTGTGGCCTGAACCTTGTTGGGACGATAGCCCACTTGACTTCCTTAAGGACTATTTAACTTAGAACGGAATGTCATCTAAGTTGGTTTCCGGCAGGGGATCGACCTTCGCCGGGAACTTAGCGGTAGGCGATTTGACATTGGGCGCGGCAGCGGTCGATCGCGGTGCGGGAGTTTCTGTCCGTTTGGCAGCCGAAAATTGTTCTGTCCCGATCGCGGCTACCCCCGTAGGATTCCTCTCCCATAGAGCATTGGCTTCCAGGCGATGAATTCGTTGGGCAATTAATTCCGCTCGCTTTTCCTTATAGCCCTCCGGATTTTCGACCGTGGTCATACTTAAACGACCTTCAATCACAACGCGATCGCCCTTTTGATACCGCTCCTGCATGTCCTGCGCCAGGTTACCCCATCCCACGATCCGGAGTCGTGAGGCAGGATCATCGGGTCGCAAACCCGGAAATTCCACAACCATATCGGTCATCGGGGTTTGGGTGTCAGGGGTAGAGCGCAGGGTCGGTTCCTGAACAATTTCTGCCATCAAAATACAACTATTCATAAGTCACCAGTGGTCAGTTCAGCAGTTAGGAGTCTGTCGGCAGCGAATCACTGTGGCTGTTTATTTTAACAGCTATATCATCGAGCCGTTGCCTGATTACCAGGATAGGTTAGACAGTTGCCCATAGATGGACAATCTAGGGAACCAATGGCAATAGATCTCAGTACAGATGTCGCTTTTAAACTAGTACATTTATTCTATACTGAAATCATCTGTTGTGGCAGGGGGCTTTTTGCCCGACTCGCCTGTAAACAGTTTGCAACAGTTTGCAACTGATGATGTCCTCATCCCCAACTCTTTTCCTATAGAAGAAGGGAGACAGCAAACTAATTCCCTCACCTTAGGGAGAAATTTGGGGTGAGGGCAAAAATTGCCATTTAAAAATTTCATGACCCTTTAATAAGGGGCTTCTACGGGAAACTCCTCCATCTCATGTTCCAAATCGACAAAATCCTGTACGCGAATGCGATATTCCCGCAGGGTTTCATCCACCCAATTGCGATCGCTACTGTTGGCAAAAATATGCACCAATGGTTCTCCGGCATCGGGCAAGATTAACACCCAGCTATCCCGTTGGTAGTTAAAGATTTTTACCCCATCGACCAACTCCAGACACTCCACCGGATGGGTTTCCACCAAATGCCGCATTAAAGCCCCCTTGACTGACCAGGGACAGCGCACCGTATAGGTTTTGTGGCAGACCCGAGGCATTTCTGAGCGAATTTGTCCCAACGATCGCTCTTGAATCGTCAGCATTTCAATCAGCTTGGCAATGCAAAACATGGCATCAAAGCCGGGATGTAATTGCGGGAAGATAAAACCCATATCCCCACTCCCGCCCAGCACCACATTGGGATTCATTTGGCAGGCTTCCATTAGCGCCGTAGGGTTTGCCTTCGTCCGAATCACCCGACCATCATGACGACGAGCAATTTGTTCCACCGCGCTGGACGCATGAACCGGGACGACTACCGTACTGCGGGGATGGTGCATCAAAATCATTTCCGTCATCAACGCAGTCAGCATTTCGCCCCGAATCGGACTGCCTGCCTCATCTACCAAAATCAACTGTTCCCCATTGGCGGATACCTGAACCCCAAACGTGGCTTTCACCGCTTCTACCACATGCCCCAATTGGTTCAATAGCATTTCGCGATCGGCAACGGTAGGCGATGTTTGGGTCAAGCTGGCATTCAGCACCACCGCATCACAACCAAATTGCGCCAGGAGTTGCGGCAACACGGCTCCTGACACGGCATAAACATAATCAATCACCACCTTAGAACTACTATTCCGAATCGCTTCGATATTCAAATGGCGCTGAAAGACTGTGCTGTAAATTTCTAGACCCTGGTTACTGTAGGTGACGTTACCAATCTCATGGATTTGTGCCCGCCGGAAATCTTCCTTAAAGTAAGCGCCTTCAATTTTTTTCTCTCGGGCTTTGGAGACATTAATCCCTTTGTGATCAAAGAACTCAATCAAAATATGGTCGGGACGATCGGGATGCACTCGCACATGAATGCCACCGGCAATCCGTAGGGTGGGCACTGCCGATCGGGCTAACGGAATTGCCGTCGCCTCCAGATTTTGAATATTGATGCCGACCGACATTAGCCCTGCAATCAGCGATCGGGACACCATCCGGGAGATCGTGCGTTGATCACGGGACACCATCACCGAGGAGCCAGGTTTGAGGGTGGAACCGTAGGCGGCCCCTAATTTCACGGCAAATTCTGGGGTGATATCGACATTGGCTAACCCAGACACCCCCCGTTGCCCAAACAAATTGCGATGGGCGGCATGACCCCAAATTAGATTAATGTTGAGGGTGGCACCCGGTTCAACCCGCTTACTTGGCCACACCCGCACCCCCGGACTGACCTGAGCCTCCTCGCCGATCGTCGAGAGCGGTCCGACTACCGCCCCTTCCAACACATGGGCACGACGATCGACCCGGGTTCCCCGCGCAATCACACAGGCTCGCAGGTGGGCCTCTTCCCCCACAATGGCTCCATTCCAAATAATCGGGCGCTTCAGATCCGCATCAGCCCCAATCGTGACGTTATCGCCAATAATCGTTCCGGCATCAATCTGCACTCGCGGCCCAATCCGGCAATTACTGCCAATCAACACCGGGGGTTCAATCCGGGCACTCGGATCGAAAAAGGTATTTTGCCCCACCCAGACACCGGGCGATCGTTCCTCATAGGCAAAATTAAGATAGACCTTCCGCATCAAGCCATCGTACTGAGCATCCCGATAGGCATCTAAGTGACCCACATCGCACCAATAGCCTTCGGCAATATAGCCGTACATCGGCTCCCCTTTCTCCAACAAGAGGGGGAACAGATCTTTAGAGAAATCAGTTTCCTGATTCGGAGGTAAATAATCCAGCACTTCCGGTTCCAGAATGTAGGTTCCCGTATTAACGGTGTCAGAGAACACTTCGCTGCTAGACGGCTTTTCGAGAAATCGGCGAATTCGATATTCTTCGTCCGTGATCACCACCCCAAACTCTAAGGGATTGGGCACTCGCGTCAGCACAATGGTGGCTTTAGACCGATGCTGTTGATGAAACTCGATCGCGGCTCTCAGGTCAAAATCAGTAATGCTGTCGCCACTAATCACCAAAAAGGTGTCATCCAGTAGCTCCGCAATATTTTTGACACAGCCTGCCGTCCCCAACGGTTGATCTTCCTCCACGGCATAGGTAATTTGCACCCCGAAGTCACTGCCATCCTGAAAGTAATCCCGCATGACATCCGGTAAATAGTGCAACGTTGCGATCACTTCGGTAATCCGGTGACGTTTGAGGAGATTGAGAATATGTTCGGCGATCGGTCGGTTCAGCACTGGCACCATCGGTTTCGGCAGATCGCACGTCAGCGGTCTCAGCCGTGTTCCAGATCCCCCTGCCATCAGAACTGCTCGCATAAACTCTCCGTCCTAACTCTATGCTTGAAATCGGGTCATTACTGGGTAAGTCGGGAATCAGACGCTCATGATTCGCAGTGATCTAACCTTACCTTGAGTGCTTGCCACTGAGAATTGCTCTAAATCTTCTCCCATCCAGGGTTAGCGTCAAAAATTCGGGTAGCTCGAAACCTGCTAATGACTTAGATGCTGAAATTTTATTGCCTGCTCAACCCAAGATCGGCTTTCCTTGTACTTTCTCAATAGTAATGTGGGTATGTGCGATCGCCAGTCCCCCCAATGGTAAATAGCTTGTTACAAACGTGAGTTGCTGACCAGTAGGGTCCTGTGAGTAGGATAGAACAGTACAAGGGAGTTTTGGTATTACTCCAAGGATGGTGACAATGGAAACGATCGTCGCAATTGTGTTAGGGATTGTTTACGCAGGCGGGCTATGGAAATTCTGGAGTGGGTTTAACCGCACCAACTTTAGCCAGGGACGGATTTACCTGGGGTTATTGTGGCCAGTGTTGGTATTTAATAAGTCCTATCGCCGGAATTTCACTAAGGCATTAAAAGGCAGTTAGAAAGACTCAGGGATGCAAGTGCCAGTTGTTAGTCTTCAGTTTTTAGCTGGATAATGATGTCGATCGCTAACGGCTGACTATGAGCGATCCGCTCACCACCAAAACAATGGCAAAAAAACCGAATTCCGAATCCGAGTCTGCATTTTCCAACACCAGTTTTTTTGGGGCGTTGAGTCAACCCCAGGATTGGCAAGAGCGCTTAAACACCGTCGCCTACCGCTTTAATCGGGAGTATCGCGGTGAGACACCGGAGTTGCCAGAGGAAGTTCAGGCAATGCCGATCGCGCAGGAACGTGCCGCCGGACTGCTCCAGGCAAAACTGACCTCTCCGTTCTGGCAACTGGCACTGCCGCAAAAAAATCAACGCTGTTTAGACATTGGTTGCGGAGTCAGCTTTTTAATTTATCCCTGGCGGGACTGGGGAGCTTTCTTCTACGGGCAAGAGATCAGTAACGTTGCCCAGGAACTCCTCAATGCCCGAGGGCCACAACTCAACTCCAAACTATTTAAAGGCGTAGAACTAGCTCCAGCCCATCAGTTGAACTACCCAGATGGTCAATTTGATTTAGTGATTGCGACGGGTGTCAGTTGCTACTATCCACTCTCGTATTGGGGTGAGGTGATGACTGCCGTCAAGAAAGTGCTGAAACCCGGTGGTTTCTTTGTGTTTGACCTTGTAGACACGGACGCTCCGTTAGCGGAAAACTGGGCAATCTTAGAAACCTATTTGGGGGCGGAAGTTGTTTTAGAACCGGTTGCCCAGTGGAAAAAATTAATTCAATCGGTCGGTGGGCGCATTGTCAAGAGTCAGGCCGAGGAGTTGTTCCTGCTCTATAAAGTAGGGTTTTAGCGACATTGGTGATGCATCATTGCTAACTGGGAAACGACTTTGGTTAATCGGTGGCACCCAGGAGAGTGCCGCTCTGGCACAGGCGATCGCCCTATCCGGGTTAAATTGCATCATCTCAGTGACAACCGAAGCGGCTCGATCGCTGTATCCCAGTGCGCCTAACGTGCAGGTTTGGGTCGGCTACCTGACTGCCACCTCTTGCCCTACCTTTTTACAGACATACCAGATCGGCGCGATTTTGGATGCCTCCCATCCCTTCGCCGTGGAAATCTCGCAATTAGCGATCGCAGTGGCACAGACCTATCACCTGCCATATTTACGGTATGAGCGACCGGAGATTAGTGGGGAGATGGGGGAGATAGGGGAGATGGGGCAACTAGCGTCTCTGAGGAATTTAGTGTATCTGGATAGCTTAGACACGCTATTGCAGGGAGATTATTTAATGGGTCAGCGGGTGTTATTGACGCTGGGATATCGATCGCTGTCATTGTTTCAGTCCTGGCAGGAACGAGCCACCTTGTTTGCCCGGATTCTCCCCTCGATGACGGCACTAGAAGCGGCATTACAAGCAGGGTTTACTAGCGATCGGTTGATTGCCTTCCGTCCACCGCTCTCGGTCAGCTTGGAACGGGCGCTATGGCAACACTGGCAGATGACGATGGTTGTGACTAAAGCATCTGGGACAGCAGGGGGAGAACTGGTGAAGCGACAGCTAGCCGCCGAATTAGGCATTCCCTTAGTGGTGATTGGTCGTCCTGCGATCGCCTATCCTCAACAAACAAGTGATCTGTCTGTAGCTCTAGCTTTCTGTCAGCAGCACTGTACCTGAGAACAGATTTAGCGAAGGCTCATCACTAAAAACTACTGAAAAAAAATATGGTTGCGATCGGAACTTCTGGTCACCTATTGTCATCAGAGTAGATACAATCAGCCTGTTTTTAGAGAACTCGTTATCCAACGGTTCTTCGTGATTGAGAAGCTGAAGCCCTAATCAGTTCAGATCGTGGTTTCCAGAATCTTGTGGCTGAAAGAAATTAGTCAGGTTGTCCTGAAGATGTCTGCGTGAGTGAGAAATGCGTTTGAGAATAACCTCAGTTAATCTCAGTCGATCTCAGGCAAAGTCCATTTCTGCTCGTCATGGATGTTGATCACCTCCAGAGCGATCGCAATCAGTCTACAAACTACTAATTCCAGCATTGAAACAAACAATTTAGTCACAAGATTTAACTGTGAATATGATTGGTAATGCTTCTCAATCATTCACAGACTAGGAGTTTTGTTGCTTCTCAATCGTTCAGGGTGCGTAGTTACAGGGTGTCTCCTCGCATCATTTCTAACAACCAGGCAATATGAACTATTACCATCGTTCTCTGTTGATCAATGCTCTGAGAACCATGCCGCTAAGTGCAGTATGTGTTCTCCTCCTCTCCCCTACGGTTCTGGCTCAAACTACACCGACGACAACAACGACTGGTTCTACTACGGTCACTGTTGAAACGGTTAATAACAACAACCCAGTTCCCCCCCCTTCAGCGCCCCCGGCTGCAACGGCAAGCCCCGTTGTCTCTGGATCTACTACAACCACAACGACAACAACATCTGGAACGGTTCAAACTACCTCAGGTCAACCCAATACCAGCAGTAGTTCCAACCCACCCACGGCAGCAACTCCTAGTCCTACTCCTAGTGCTACAGCAACCGCAGAGGCAATTCCGGTACAGCCAATATCTGGAACGAACCCAACGGCGACAACCACCTCCGCCCCAACGCTGACCTCTACACCCGTTAATACCGTTACCGGGACTCCGATCGTAGGGTATCCAGGGCAGATGATGTACCCGATCGCTGTGCCCGTTCCCAATCAGGTTCCTGGGCAGACCGTTTATCCGACGAATTACCCGGCTAACTACCCGGCTAACTACCCAGTCAATTACCCTGCCAATTATCCTGCCAATTATCCCGTAGCATATCCGACCTATCCCCCAGGCGTTTATCCTGTGGCTGTCCCCGGGCAACCCACCAATCCAGGGGGCATTTCGGTACAGGTGACAACCTCGGTAGGAATTCCCAACCAGCCCGTCTATCCAACCACATTACCGGGTCAAGCGGTCTATCCCGGCACCTATCCTGTGGTGAATCCGGGGCAAATGGTGTATCCCACTGGCGTACCAGGACAACCCGTATATGCCACCCCATTACCAGGGCAAGTGATGTATCCCGGTATGGCAGTCCCTGGCGTTTATCCGAACGGCGTTCCGATCGTCACCCCGATTCCCGGACAACCGATTTCCCCGACACCACCCGCCACCAATGGCAACAGCGTCTGGGTGAACAATCCCAATAGCCAACCTGCTACCAATGCAGCGACCCAACTGACGGCAATTACCAATCCAGCGTTACTCCCGGCGGATATGCAACTGGTTTGGCAACGGATTAATACCTCACAATCCCAACGGTTAAGTAATGCAGAATTAACCTCACTGCAACAGTTGGTCAAGAACCATCCCCAATTTATTCCCGCCCAGTTGCGATTGGTAGACGCTTTAAATGCGGCGGCTCGATCGAATGAAGCCTTATCTGCCCTGGAACAAGCGGCTACACTCCATCCCAACCAACCCGAGTTAGTGCGATCGCAGGTGAATGCCCTGATGAAGGCAAATCGCTGGATGGAAGCCTCAATCGCGGCGCGGCAGTTCGTGACTAGCAATCCCAGTAGTCCCTTAACTCCTGAACTGACAACCCTGGCTGAACAGGCGTTACAACGGGTACAATCCGAGGCGCAACGCACAAGCAAAGGCAATTTAATTGGCAATGTTTTAAGTAATGGGTTGAATTTCCTGGTGGGTGGCAAACCGAACACGAATTTAGTGCAAAATGCGATCACTTCTCTCCAGGGTGAGTCATCGATCGGGTCGCAAATGGCGCGGGAGATGCTCAATAAAGTTGAAGTGATTAATGACACAGAGGTTGTCAACTACATTAATGAGTTGGGACAGCGGTTAGCCCGAGTTGCAGGACGCGCCGATTTACAACATGAATTCTATGTTGTCAGAGATAGTAATGCGACAGCGTCAGCACTTCCTGGCGGCAAGATCTTTATCAACGCCGGAGCGATCGCTAACGCCAATTCAGAGGCAGCCCTTGCCAATGTGATTGCTCGTCAACTAGGGCATAGTGTGTTGTCTCATCCCATGCAACTGGTGAATAAAGGCAACGTCACGAATACGATCGCCCAACTACTCCCTAAAGTGGGTGGCTTAATCAATCCCAAAATTGGTGAAGTGACCAATGGGGTCATGGGTAGTGTGATCAATGGCGTGGTGGGGAATGTGATCAGTGGATTATTCAAACCAAATTACACCAGCCAGATGACCAATCAGGCGGAACAGGTAGGAGCCAGAATTTTGGCTTCGGCAGGATATAACAACAATGCCACAGGCAATACCAATCGATTTGCTCAGGTTAAAACGCGGGTGCAGCAACTACTCAACTCTGGCACTCTTCCCTGGTGGAGTTTGGGGAACTAAGCTAACCAGCGCAGGTCACGATCAAGCATCAGGCTACTTCGTTCAATTAAGGTAATAGGAAAGGGGCGACCATTCAGGCTTGCCCCTATTTCCTGTCTACCTGCTCCTTAGGATGGTGAATGAAATAAACCCGCCCGTACAGTTGACGGATTTAGCAGACCAATCTGTATTCTGAATAGATTTAACGGCGAAACCCACCCCTACCCAATCTCAAACTGATTTAATTTCCCTTCCTTAACCCCCCCCCACGATCGTCACAATTTCCAAGCGATCGCCTGCCTGAATTTCCGTATTATCCCAAAATTGCCGATGTAAGATTTCCCCGTTATATTCCACTGCCACTAAACGCGGATTCATTCCTAATTGTTCCAATAATATAGGCAAAACAGTGTGTGGCGCACAGGTGCGATTTTCACCATTAACGTGTAGCGTAATTTGCTCAGACATCATCCTGATAAGTGAAACATTAATTGTGCGATCGTTCGCGTTCGCGTTGACGACTGATCAGTTGTGATAGAAAATATTGCGTCACCAAGGTTGGTTGCTCTGCTTGCATAATGGCACGCACCACCGCCGTCCGTTCGGCTCCTGCCCGGATCACGTCACAGAGATTGGTGGTATCAATGCCCCCGATCGCAAACCAGGGAATGGTGGCATATTCCGCCGCGTAACGCACATAATCCAGTCCGGCAGCAGACCGCCCAGCTTTAGTAGGAGTTTCGTAAACCGGCCCCACCCCGACATAATCTGCACCTTCCTGCATTGCCTGTTCCAGATCCTCCGGACTGTGGGTAGAACAACCAATAATCCGTTGCGCTCCCAACAGTTGTCGCGCTAAGGCGATCGGCATATCCTGTTGCCCTAAATGCACCCCATCGGCATCTACCGCGACCGCCAGATCGACGCGATCGTTAATAATAAACAGCGCATTGTACTGATGGCAGATCTGCCGTAACTTGTGAGCCGTCTTTAACCGAGTTTCATCATCGGCATCCTTATCACGGTACTGCACCAGAGTTAACCCTCCTTGCAAAGCTGCCTCTACGGTGGCAAACAGGGTTTCGCCAGGGGAGGTGACTAAATACAACAGCGATCGCTGCAACAGTTGATGGCGGGCGTAGGCAATTAACTGGCTTTCCAGCGTATAGACGCGATAGCGCATTTGCTTACAGGCACTTGCCATCGCCGGTTTATACACCTTGCCGTACTCTTCCAGTACCCGGAGTGCCTCCTCAACCCGGCATAGGTTTGCCTGCAATACCTGCTGCACACTCTTGCGTTCCGCCTCCTGGGGATGGGTCAATGCCGTACCCGGATCTGCCGGAGTATCTCTAGCCGTTCGGAGTTCAGCCTGATGCCAGGTGGCTAATTCCTGCCGTAAATCTTTGCACTCTTCAGTCAGAGCGGAATTATCCAAGCCAAACCGACACCATTCCTCAATAATTCTTAAGCCCTCGCGAGCCCGATCGAGGTTCGCATCCAGAATGCGATATAACGCTGATTGCACAAACCGACTACTGCTATTTATGTTAGTCATCGGACGATAACATCTACTCAGTTTCTATCCTAATACGTCGAATTCTAAATGGCTCATGATCGTTCCCTCAAATTGCTGGAGATCGGCGGATAGATCTCTCATCAGACTACTCAACAAAGTTGAGCAAATTTATTCAAATTTACTGCTTCAAACTGAAAAGGATGGAGTACAGTGTAGACCGATATCATTCATCCTTTCTCAACGGATGCGATCGTACCTCTTTAGGTAGACGATTTGGTTGGGGTTAGGTCTTATTTGCCAATGCTGGATTGGCAGCAGCGGTCTACGGATTGCGAGAGTAGTTCATGGGTCAGTTTCAAAGTTATTACTACAAAGTTTGCCTATACAAACACCACGATAAATCGTCGATCGTGCCCTAATTTGAATTGTGAAAACAGTTAATTTTAGCCTTAATCCTTGCACCCCATGAGACTGTATTTCATGCCCCAATTTTCTGTGAAATTAAGATTCGGAATGCTGGCAGCAATTTCGTTGGGATGGAGCAGCTTCACCCCTCCTACTCAGGCGCTACCAGTTCCGCTTCGTCCGGCTATGCAACTGGCTCAAGCAACACCGACCAGTTATACCGTATTAGTCGTAAATCCTAATTCTGGGAATGATTACACCGCCGATGGCAGTAATTTAGCCCCGTTTCGTAGTCTGACCAAGACATTGCAGATTGCCCAACCCAATACGATCATTCTGTTAACTCCAGGGACTTATAGCACCGAAACAGGCGAAATTTTCCCGATCGCCTTAAAGCCAGGAATTACGATTCAAGGGGATGTGCCAAATCGTGGACAAATGGTGGTAATTCGGGGGGGCGGGGAATTCACCAGTCCTACCTCTGGTCGCCAAAATGTGACGATCGTGGGAGCAAATCAAGCCATGCTCGCCGGGGTTTCGGTGATGAATAGCGAATCCCAGGGCTATGGATTATGGTTGGAATCCACCAGCCCGATCGTCGTTCACAATACTTTTACCGCCAATGGTCATAGCGGCATCGCGATCGGCGGTCAGAGTCAAGCAACCCTGCGGGATAATTATTTTTCTCGCAATGGTGTGAATGGCATTAGTATCCAAGACAATGCCCGACCGGAGGTGCAAGAAAACTTATTGGAACAAACTGGAGTGGCAATCGCGATCAATCACCAAGCCAGCCCAGTCATTACCAACAATCGGATACGGCAAAACCGGATTGGCATTGTTGTGCAAGCCAGCGCCCAACCAACCATTCGTAACAATTTGCTCGAAGACCAGACTGAAGCCGGATTAGTGGCGATCGCCCAGGCTCAACCCAATCTGGGCACAGCCACTGAGCCGGGAAAGAACGTGTTTCGCAACAATGCCAAAGCAGATATTAATGCGGAGACTGCCAGCCAAGCGATCGTCGCCTATGGCAATGATTTGGTTAAAACGCTGGGTCAGGTGACTCGGGAAGCGACCAGCATTGCCGCCACTCCACCTCCTCCTAGTCAACCACCTAGCCCACAACTGCCAGTTCCAACTACCTCAAGTCAGCCACCTAGCTCACAACTGCCAGTTCCAACTATTTCAAGTCAGCCACCGACAACGGCTCGGGCAGTGTTACCCACAAATCCCCCAGTCAGCCAGCCATCTGCTACTCCTAATCAGGTGTCTGCTGCCGCTTTTCCAATTCCTACCGAATTAAGCGGTACAGCAACAAATTCCATTTCCCCGTCCCCCCGTCCCATGCAGGTGATTGTGCGAGCCGAACCAACGGGTACTCCTAGCCAAGCGGCTCAACCAATTGCCACCGCATCGATCGCAACTCGTCCCCAACCTGTCGTGCCCTTGCCCACCGTCCAGCCGCTCGCGGCAATTAACTCTGCTAGAACCGCCACCACCGACATCCCGATCGACATTCCCGTCCCTACACCAGAAACACCAGAGTCTAACAGCATCACTGCCATGCCACCGACGATGGCAACTCCCAGCCGCCCTCCTATGGCTACACCATCCGGTCTACCAGAGGCGACAGCGACCAGTTTATCTACGATCGCCGTCTCCGCCACTAAAGCCCCCGAGCGAACGATCGCTAATCTTCCGGCGGTAGCCAGTTCGCGATCGTTACCTACCCTACCTGTAGTCACCCGTAGCACTCCACCCACGGCGACACAGGCTTCCCCGGTGCTGACTCCCCGTACTCCAGTGCTTTCCCAATCAACTCCAGTCCTAACTCCAGCCTCAACTCCGGTCTTAACACCTCCTGATTCCCTGGCGGCACAGGCAGCATCGATCGAAATTCCAGTGCCCCCACCTGAATCCGGAGCAGTCGCACCTGTGGTCGTTCGCCCATCGTCGCCGCCACCAGGGATTACTTCATCCACGACTACCGCCGAGGTACCTCAGATCCTGCCTGTGCCCAGAGGAGACATTCCGATCGGCAATATTGGGGATATGCCGCAGGTGTATGTCGCTCGTAGTAGTGGCAATCAAACGATCGATAGCCCACCGGTGCCGCCCCAGCGATCGTTTGTCGTGGTGCGCTATCGGGTGGTGGTCGATGCTACCGACGATAGCCAGCAAGCCCAGGTCAAATCACTCGTGCCAGGAGCCTTTGCGGTATCCCATGGCGGACGGATGGTGATGCAGGTCGGAGCTTTTGGCGATCGCTCCCGCGCCGATCAACTGATGCAAATTCTGGTGGCACAGGGATTAAAAGCCAGCGTGGAATCCATGGAGTAAAGTTTTGCAAAGAACAAAGTAAGTCGCTCTGAAATCACTGACAACCCTACAGACCGGATTAACCGGATTCCAGCTGATGCACTGATGACGATCGCTGTTGTAGGGACATTCTTGCCAGCGATCGTTTTTTATGGCAACCCCATTATGTGAATCGTAGCCATAGAATCGGGAAGACTCTGATTAAGCATGTTGATTCGCCTGTTCCTGTAACCAACTATCTACAGGCTTGCCATCTTTGCGCCGCAGTTCAATTTCCACTACCATGACTTCGCCTGAGCCGGGAGGTGCAGGCTTCTGATGAAACGCGATATCATAGGCATGAGGATCTTCGTTGCGTTCCTTCAGCCAATCTTGGACTTTCATCGTGGCAAACAACGACTGCCCCTGCTCAAACATGCGGGTAATTTGCATTTGTAAGGTGTAGGGGTTAATTCGAGGCATAGTCAACTCCCAGTAACAGTAGAGATCTGGACACAGGCTCAATTCCTTCAGATTAGCGCTGATTGCTGCCCCTGGCATCTGAATCATCATGGGAATCCTCATTCCAGGTCGCGATCGTCGCGAGAGAGCACGTTGTAATTTTTAGTTTGTCAGAGTTTCATAACTTTTCTAGATAGGTCAATCGTTTCGGATAAGCGCCTGTAATAAAATAGACGATTGGCTTGCCTACCTTCGCTGAAGCTTCAGCGTCTACATTTACCCAGTTCCATTGCTTATGACATCCTCTTCAATTCGCTTCCTCATGTGTTCGCCCGATCACTACGACGTGGATTATGTAATTAATCCCTGGATGGAGGGCAATATCCATAAATCCTCCCGCGATCGCGCCGTCGAGCAATGGCAGGGGCTGTTTCAAATCCTCAAAGAGCGAGCCATTGTCGATTTGGTTAAGCCAGAGCGGGGGGTACCGGACATGGTATTCACCGCCAATGCCGGACTTGTGCTGGGAAATGATGTTGTTCTCAGCCGCTTCTATCACAAAGAGCGTCAGGGTGAGGAACCATTCTTCAAGCAGTGGTTTCTGGAACAGGGTTACACGGTGCATGAATTGCCCAAGGATCTGCCCTTTGAAGGAGCCGGGGATGCTCTCCTTGATCGGGAAGGACGTTGGCTCTGGGCGGGGTATGGATTTCGATCGGAACTCGACTCCCATCCCTATTTAGCCAAATGGCTAGACATTGAAGTGCTATCACTGCGGTTAATGGACGAGCGCTTCTATCATCTGGATACCTGTTTCTGTCCCTTAACTGGGGGCTATCTACTGTACTATCCTCCAGCATTTGACTCCTATTCCAATCGCCTGATTGAAATGCGGGTGTCCACCGCCAAACGGATTGTGGTCAGTGAAGCCGATGCTGTGAAATTCGCCTGTAATGCAGTTAATGTCAACCAAACGGTGATCCTGAATCAGGCCTCCGATGATCTGAAACGCCGCCTCGCTGCCGCCGGATTTGAGGTCGTCGAAACGCCCCTAACGGAATTTCTCAAGGCAGGGGGTGCCGCCAAATGCTTAACGCTACGGGTGACGGAACCAGTGCGGGCAGAAATCCATGCCAGTGCCGCGATCGAAAGCCGGGTGGTACGCATGGAAGGGCATCTGCTGGATGCGGGCTTAATCAATCAAGCATTGGATTTAATCGTAGAAGGCGGCGGTAGCTTCCAGGTACTCAACTTCAGTCTGGGTGAACAACGGCAAAGCACCTCATCGGCAGAAGTAAAGGTAACTGCGCCCTCCCATGAAGTGATGGAAACGATCGTCTCGCAACTGATCGATTTAGGTGCCGTCCCCCGTCCCCAGGAAGTCTGCGATACCAATCTAGAAACCGTTACCCTGGCTGGCGTGGCTCCCGATGATTTCTATGTCACCACGATCTATCCCACGGAGGTGCGGGTGAAATGTGAATGGGTGAAGGTACACAATCAGCGCATGGATGCCGCGATCGTGGTTCACGATACCCCCGCCGGAGTCACAGCAGAATGTAAACTGCTACGGGATTTACAGGTCGGTGATCAGGTAATCGTTGGCATCGAAGGCATTCGCACCATCCGGAAGACCGAATCCCGTGAACATCGGAATTCTCAAGAGTTCAGTTTCATGGGGGCTGGGGTATCCAGCGAACGCCGGGTGGAACTGGTAGTAGAGCAAATTGCCTGGGAACTGCGCCAAATTCGCGATCGGGGAGGGAAAGTCGTCGTCACGGCCGGCCCTGTCGTGATTCACACGGGCGGCGGCGAACACCTGGCAAAACTGATCCGCGATGGCTATGTGCAGGCACTCTTAGGCGGCAATGCGATCGCAGTCCATGACATCGAACAAGCCATGATGGGCACCTCCCTTGGGGTGGATATGAAACGGGGAGTTTCGGTTCGAGGGGGGCATCGTCACCATCTGAAAGTGATCAATACGATTCGGCGTTGTGGCACGATCGCCGATGCCGTTCATCAAGGGGTGCTGACTAGCGGCATCTTCTACGAATGTGTGCAACATCATGTACCCTTCTCGTTAGCAGGGTCTATTCGAGATGATGGCCCTTTACCTGATACTCAAATGGATCTGTTGAAAGCTCAGGCAGATTACTCTCGCTTAATTCAAGGAGCCGATCTGATCCTGATGCTGTCGTCTATGCTGCACTCGATCGGTGTGGGTAACATGACTCCCGCCGGTGTCAAAATGGTCTGCGTCGATATTAATCCGGCTGTGGTGACGAAGCTGAGCGATCGAGGTTCCGTAGAATCGGTGGGGGTAGTCACGGATGTCGGACTCTTCCTCAGTTTGATGGTGCAGCAATTAGAAAAACTCACCAGTCCCTACCAACTAGCTCAACTCGTTTAAGTCACCCCCCAAAAAGTCAATGACTCATCGACCTGCCTCTGTAGACCTGCTGTAGAGATTCGCTCACTGCATAGGTCAATAGAGGCAAGTTTTGTTGCGGATTTCCGGATTTCTCTGGTTTGGCTTGTTGTCATAGGTAGAAAAATAGTTGATCATAATCACATCGGGTGCTGATCTTGATCACAGAACCTATTGCCCCTGGAGTTCTTGAAACCTTATGGAAGAGTTTACTTACTTATATCTGGCACTTACTGAAGCATCTGAACCCTCGATCACCAACCGTCAGCCCAACCCGCCCCAGCCCCTTGCCTCAAGCCGACAATCCCAACAGTCAGAGCCACTAACCGTCGTTGACGACGATCGTGACCCATCCATTTCGTTGTATCCCACTATCTATTTCTAACTAAGACCGTTGCCTTGAACTCAAGTTGGCTCAAGGCTTAAACGTGTTTGGGGAACTGTCCGGATTTCTACCCAAGTCCTTACAGTTCCCTTACGTTTAGCGGAGATTTTAAGCTTTTCGCAAAGTTCTTGAGCATTAGTAATGACTCTTAATGTGAAAACGGCTACACTGCAAAGCAACAGCATTGAACCATGACAGTTGAATGATGAGAAAGCCATCTACTGTAGTGGGCAATGGCAACAGTGTGGGGGTGAAAGAGAGCAACGCTCCGTAGCTGCAAACGTCGCTGACGATGCGGCAATAGAAAAAGATCTGATGTTCGCTTTCCACAACCAACATCAGATCCGGTCTAAAAGGCTAACAACTCAAAGCGTCTGGTTTAACCCTCAGCCCCCACTTCGTCAGCCACCTCACCCTTGCGCTTCCGCCAAGCCGCCACTCCCATACCAATCAGGCCGGGGAGTAAAGCTGGAGTCGGAACTTGGCGAACAGAATTATTAAAAGCTGAAAGAGAGGCAGTGCCGCCATGCCCCTCCAGATCAACTCCTTTGGCAATGGTGATTTTTTGTAAGGGGCTGAAGTAGACTACCCCCCCGACAACACCTTGAGCCGTATCTACCCCAAGGTTGGCTAACGCGGTATTAGGTCCCACGGAATCATACGGCGGTAGGTAAGCCGTTTCGTTGATATGGATCTGACCCGGCTTCGTGCCAGGTTGTCCTGATGTAAAAGAAAAATCAGCAAGTGCTATGTCAATTCCATTAATCGGAGCGGCTAGCGAAGTAATATCGTAGAACCAACTGGTACTAATGGTTTCTCCTGCATCTACATTCCACTTACTGCTTTCAAACTTGAGATAGTAGGCGGTGTCGCTGTGCTTGAATCCCGTAAAAGAGATTTCTTTATCAGTAGGAGCATCTCCTCCACCCGATTCAGCAGTGGTGTAATTGCGAAAATTATCGAAGATCTTATCCCCTACCTGATAGCTAAAACCACCAGTGTGGATTGCATCAAAAAGAGATACACTCGTGCAATCACCATTGCCCAAACAGGCAGCCTGCGCTGGAGCAGTAGCCAGAGTTCCAGTTGTGATCATTCCAGCAATGACAGCCCCAGCACTTAATGACTTGAAGTTCATAGTTTACCTATCCTTTAACTGTACGAGGGTGAATGAACCGTGTTAAACACGGGGACAGGACAGACTACCGATCGCCTTCCGCCCGATCGCATCAACACCAACAGGACAGAACAAAATTTCCCAATGGTATGGTTATTTAGTTATGACAAATTCGTTAAACAATGGCAGATGAACCGAATTTAACCATTCATACCAATGGGGGATAAATTCTTGCCATCCTGAGATTAAAGTTGTTGATTTAATGCTGGAAATGACGTATTAGTAGCCGAACAAACTCACGATCGGTAAAGCCGACCTGATACATTAAACTCAATTACTAACCGAACAAACCTAAGGTAGAGACAACCTCTCAAGAGAAGAAGCTACAGTCTCGTTTTCTTATTCTCTGGTCACCAAGTTAATCAATTTGCAGCTTGAGTGTCAAGGTGAGTCATTGGGCTTTATTGGAACTTTATACACTAACAGTGGATGGTAATGGCATCTATCCACCATCCCATCCAGTGCTGAAGGCTCAACGAATTGCTGAATATAGCGTCTACCAGAGGTGGCTGCCTATCCCGACATTACTGATGCGGCTGGGGCAAACTCACGACATAGCGAAAACCCGACTCTGGAGTACCTTGAATCGTGATATATCCGCCATGAAGTTCGGCTAATTGGCGGCCTAACAGCAGTGCCAAATTTTTCCGGGGCACTTCAGCCTCATCGGCGGGATCAGCAGTAGAACTCTGGTACAGTTCAGACTCAGGGATTTCATCCTCCAGTGCCACTCGATAGAGATGTTCGCTCAAGTCTAAGGCACCCGTTTCCAACGATCGATAGCTATCGTACAGGGAAGCTTCGGAACTGCTCGAAGCCGCCACTAACGATGGTTGCGGATGAATTTCGGCATAGGGTAAGCCTTCGCCTAACCAGGGATGGGACACCCACACGGCAATATTTAACGCCTGCTCTCGCCGCGACACATGTAAGCGCACCACACTACCTGCCGTCGAGGACTGAATCACACTGAACACCAGATGATACAGGAGTTGCCGGACTTTATCTTTATCTAATAACCAAATCCGTCGCCCTGGCTCAACTGACAATCGAATTTTTTGTTCGCGTCGCTGTGCTACCTGTTCCAGCGTATTGATAGCCTGCTGACACAACATTTCGATATCCACAGAACTTAAGTTCAGCCGTTGGTCAATTTCCTCGATCGCTGATAGCTCTAAAATTTCGTTCACCAGCGATAGTAAGTACTGCCCACTATGGTGAATGATGTTCAGATATTCCTTCTGCTTACTCGTTAACGGCCCATAGATTTCGCGGTTCAGGACACTTGCCATACCCATAACGGAGGTCAAGGGGGTACGGAGTTCTTGGGTGAGTTGGCTGAGTAATTCGACTTTCAGTTGGATTGCTGGAGAAAGTTCCGCCGTCATGGCGCGATCGACCACCGACAATGATGGACTGAGTTGATGCAGCGTTGCCTGCTGCCGCTCAAACTCGCTCATACTCCAGCGAGCCACCAATTGCAAAGTCTCAATATCCTGGTCAGTAAAGTCACGGGGAGTGGTGTCCATCACCGCCAGGGTGCCGACACAATAACTGTTGGAAGTCATTAACGGTACGCCCACGTAAGCCCGAATACCATACTGATGCACCAACAGACTATTAGCAAAGGCAGGATGGGCTAACGTGTCAGGAATCACGAGCACCTGCTGACTATCCACTACATGGGTACAGAAGGTTTCCAGACGAGGTAATTGCCGCGATGTCGCGAGTTCGTTCATCAGCCCCAATCGGGACAGCCCGACCGCCGATTTGAACCACTGGCGATCGACATCCATTAGTCCCAGAATGCAGATCGGCATCCGCAGAAAATGTGCGGCAGTCTGGGTTGTTTCGTCAAAGACTGGGATACTCTCGGCTTCCAAAAAGCCCAGTTCTGCCATCACCCGTGTCCGTTGCTGTTCCCGGGCGGATACTGTCAAACCGTCCAGGCGACAAAATAATCGATGATCTTGGCTGACCATGCCGACCCCTTACCCTCCGTGTGTCACCATGCGACTCCCGTAATTTGGCTGCTGACCATTGAGATTGTTCGTGAACTTTCGATAACTGAATGCGAATACCACTGAACGATCGCCTGTGCCAACAGAACACTATCTTGAGAGTCCTTAACTATACACAGCATTCCCTTTTACCAGCCTCGATCAACGTTTTGAAGCCAGGGGAGAATACGGAATTTTCTAGTTTAAAAAAAGCTGGGCTAGAAGAAATACGGAGGTCATAGCCAGCAATAAGTGTATTTTTTATTACCCTAATCTATGTTTATTGACGGCAGAGTCACCGTAGGGAGAAGATTAGCCCTGATAATGTCAATATCGGGACGGCATCAATCACGCCCCGATGACCTTACATACCCCGTAAGAAACACTCTATTTAAGCTGTCCAGGCAGGATGGGAAAGCAGGGAGGCAATCACTCGAACACCCCGTAGTTGGTTGGATAGCGGCAGATGTCCCAGGGGAGCCGTCAAATCCCAGGTAAATTCTTGCGGATAGCGTGTCCAATTATTCTCTGACTTCCAGCCAATCTTGGTCCACAGTTTGTCCCAGTTTTTACCGACACTGAGCCAAACATCACGCTGTACCGAAAACCCAAATCGTCCTTCGGAATGTACCAACCAGAGCGCATTGATGATTTGCAGATCGATCGCGGGTAGCTGTTCCACCTCAGTGAAGTAGATCCATTTGCGCTGGGTCGCCGTGGGGCCTGCGAGTTCACACAGCTTTTGCAAGGTCAGTTGGTCAGCGGCTTGCCAATTTTGCTCTGCCAATAGTTTTTGCAGAGGGCGATAGTCAACTTGAGCGGGCGATCGCAGGGGGACAAGTCCCTCCGGAAAGTGAGTTTGCAGAAATTCCTGGGTCTGCGGCGTATTGGCACTCCATACCAGTTGGTAGGCCTTACCCATCACCAAGTCTGGTTTCAGCCAAGTTTGACCAGGAGAACCTGCACCATTCGTGGCGGCGGCCTGCCGCTCTAACAAAAACCCCATGAGCGTAGTCAGCCCTGGTTCTCCCTGGCTGCCTACTTCAGTAATCAGTTGTAACTGGGTCTTTTCAGGGGCAGAGGCAAGCTTCTGGCGCAGCTCCGTCAGGGCAGTTGGATCTGCCGGGGTGGATGCTGTGAGATTAGTGGAACTGTTCATTTCAAGCAGCTACAAGCAATAAATCAATCAGTTAATTCTCTTAATTCTCTGCACCTGCCAGGATGCGGCGGATGATGGCGGAAGTAGAACTGGGTACTTCAATCTTAATCAGTTCAATGCGTCCTCCGTAGGCTTGGACAGTGGGGGCTTCAGGTAGGGTGGCAATTTGATAGTCACCGCCCTTGGCATACACCTCTGGCTGAAGGGCAGCAAGTAGTTGAGTTGCCGTCGTTTCGGCAAAAATCACTACCCCATCAACAGGTTTCAAAGCTGCCAAAACCTCTGCTCTTTGAGCTTCCGGGACGATCGGACGGGGGGGAGCACCCGCCGCCTGGGGCTTGATGGTACGTACAGACTGGTCACTGTTTAGCCCAATGACTAGCGATCGTCCCAACTGTTTAGCCGCCTGGAGATACCGCACATGACCCGCGTGAATCAGATCAAAACAGCCGTTTGTAAAAACCAACGGTCGCCAGTGCTGGGGAGCAGCGGCGATCGTCGCCTGGAGAGCATCTAAGGTATAAACACCAGAAATCATGCCATTCAGAGGTTCAATCACAGAGTCCGGAGTATGGGTATGCCTATCCTGTTTATTTAGCATCCCACACTCGGTGACTCGACTGGCAGCAGGCAGTCAGAAATCAACCTGCCATTGTAAAATTTCCACCTGCCGAGTACCAATGGATGCCATGATTTCAGGGTTCTAGGAGGATGATTCCGTCGGCGGTTTATATCCATGCTCAAAGGCAAACCGGACTAACTGAGAGCGATTTTCTAGCTGAAGTTTGCTGAGAATATTGCTGAGATGGGTTTGGACAGTACGGGGGCTGACAAACAGCCGATCGCCAATCTGCTTATTGGTATAGCCCTGGATCACCTCCCAAAATACTTTTTCTTCCGCCGGAGTTAACGGTAGGCTCATGGTGGGCAACACTGGGGTGTCTGCCGTACTAGAATCATTCACCCCCGATTTTTGCATTAATCGGACAATTTCCGAATGAATCCGGCGCGATCGTTCGAGTTGGGCTTCAATTTTGGCTAAGAGTTCCCTTGGCTCAAACGGCTTAATTAAATAATCATCTGCCCCCATTGAGTGTCCCTGTACCCGATCTTCTACCTCACTGCGACTCGATAGAAAGATGAACGGCACTAATTGCCCCAGCCGAGTGGCTCGTAACCGACGGCAGAACTCAAACCCATCCATTTCTGGCATGACAACATCGGAAACCACTAAATCCGGCGGATCTTGCTCAAATACCGCTAAAGCCTCGACCGCCGAACCAATATCCTGCACAGAATACCCCCGTTTCTCCAGATAACGGGTCAAAGCCATCCGTAATGTCGTGTCATCATCAACTACCAGAATCCGTTTCATCGAAGCTTCCATACAGAAAGTACAGCTTGGCACGGACGAACTCTTACCTTAAAAGGTTAGCATTCCGCACAATCACTCTCAAAAAGTCACTGTGAGGTATGAATTCCCATCCTTAAAGCTGATAGTTCACCCCTTTAATTCTAGAATTCCCAGCCTCCAGTGAACTTATGATGATTTTCAGGCGCAAATCTATGAAAAATGTATATGAAATTGACAGATTGATGCAGCAAATTGATGGGAATCAGCCAAGATACTCGGTGAAATTACGCGAATCTCCATCGTGGCGGCGGGGCTCCATATCCCTATTCGCAATTAGCATCAGGAAGAATATAGGGTAAAAGTTAATTGTTTGATGGCATTACCACTGACTAAATTAACAAATATTCAGTCAAGTTTAAGCCTGGTTAAATTTTAAAACGTCTGTTGATCACAAATCAATTTTGCCAGAAATAAAGCATTCTCTATCATGAAGCGGCTCATTCTCTGTCTCTGAGAGCTAATTGCCGCAGAACACGGATCTTCTGTCGATCGTGAGAGAATTCGCTCATAAGGTACAGTCTATTCGTTTATGCTGGGATATTCTAACCAGGACGTTAGCAGCAGCCCAAGCGATCGCCCAGGGATATGCACCTGCTGTCACACGTAATTACCAGGAGTGAGTGTTGATGACTTACGAAAAACTTTCCCCTCCCACTACGGGTTCCCAAATTACCTTCAACCAGGGTGAACCGGTAGTTCCTGACAATCCCATTATTCCGTTTATTCGAGGCGATGGGACGGGAATCGATTTGTGGCCTGCCTCGCAGCGGGTATTTGATGCCGCCGTGGAAAAAGCTTATGGCGGTAAACGCCAAATTTCCTGGTTTAAGGTCTATGCCGGGGATGAAGCCTGTGAAAAATATGGCACCTACCAATATTTGCCCCAGGATACGCTAGAGGCGATCCAGACCTACGGGGTAGCCATCAAAGGACCATTAACCACCCCGATCGGCGGTGGAATTCGCTCCCTGAACGTGGCGCTGCGGCAAATTTTTGACCTGTATGCCTGTATTCGTCCCTGCCGTTACTATGCTGGCACCCCCTCACCCCACAAAAACCCCGAAAAGCTGGATGTGATCATCTATCGGGAGAATACCGAGGATATTTATTTAGGGATTGAGTGGCGGCAGGGCACAGACATGTGCGATCGCCTGATTAAATTGCTGAACGAAGACTTAATTCCGGGTACGCCGGAGCATGGCAAAAAACAGATTCCGCTCGATGCGGGGATCGGCATCAAACCGATTAGCAAAACTGGATCGCAACGCTTAGTCCGGCGAGCCATCAAACATGCACTGCGTTTACCCAAATCCAAACAAATGGTGACGCTGGTGCATAAAGGCAACATCATGAAGTACACCGAAGGGGCATTCCGGGATTGGGGCTATGAACTGGCAACCACGGAGTTCCGGGCGGAATGTGTAACCGAACGGGAATCTTGGATTCTCAGTAACAAGGAGAAACAACCAGATATCTCCCTAGAAGACAATGCTCGGCAGATTGAACCGGGATACGATGCCCTGACCACAGAGAAGCAAGAGAAAATCTGTGCAGAAGTGAAGTTGGTGCTGGATACGATCTGGGAAACCCACGGCAATGGGCAGTGGAAAGACAAGATCATGGTTAACGATCGCATTGCCGATAGCATTTTCCAGCAAATTCAAACCCGACCGGATGAATACTCCATCCTGGCAACCATGAACCTGAACGGGGATTACCTATCCGATGCGGCGGCGGCGATCGTCGGTGGGTTAGGTATGGGCCCCGGTGCCAATATTGGCGATGCCTGCGCCATTTTTGAAGCCACGCATGGGACAGCCCCCAAACATGCCGGACTCGATCGGGTCAATCCTGGCTCCCTGATTTTGTCGGGGGTAATGATGCTGGAATACTTGGGCTGGCAGGAAGCGGCAGATCTAATTACCAAAGGGCTAGGAGCCGCCATTTCCCATCGGGAAGTTACCTATGATCTGGCTCGGTTGATGGAACCCCCCGTTGAGCCACCGCTGAAGTGTTCTGAGTTCGCTGAAGCTATTATCAAGCACTTTAACTAGCGATCGACTGACTCAAGAGACGCAGGAATGTCCGGCAGCGATCGGATCTTCCATGCGTCTCTTCAGTGAAGTGGATGCACCATGAACTTGAACAACGAACGAGCTAACCCGCCGATTCTTCCTTGCGACGACGCATCCGCTTAGCACCGGCTAAACCAGCCAAACCAAGCGTTGCTCCCAGCATCGTTGCGGGTTCAGGAACCGCTTCTGATTTCATGGCAACACCATCGTTCCCGCATTCCAGGAAAATGTTCGATAGGAAAGAGCCACTGGGTAACAGATTGCGGTTCAGGCTAAAGCCAAAGGTTTGGGAACCGGCATTGCTGCCAAAGTTCAGTCCGCTTAACAGGCTGGCGGATAGCATTGTAATGCCACCAATTTGATTACCAGAGCCAATCACATTATTGATCGGACCGTTTCCGCCAAAGTAATTTAATACTTGTGTCTTAGTAGTTAGCCCTTCCGAACCCATCGTATTAGCGCGATCGAAGCCAGCATTGTAATACTGGTTCAAGCTGGAATAGCCATCATTAGTCGATGTCACACTGGTTGCCTGCACATTAGAATAGACCCCAACCGCGACTGGGGAATCATTCGTACTCGCAAAGCGTACCCCAAACAAGCTACCCTGAGCTTCATTAAAGCTTTTCCCGGTAAAGTTAAAAAATAAATCACCCCAGCCAATATTGCCATCAGCCGCCCGGGAGTGAGACGTACCAGTGATTGCCAGGTTGCTATTTAGGGCAACGTGTAATTCGTCACCGACAATCCGCATTGCCATGCCCCGAATGTCGTAGACACTTCCACCAGAACCATCACCGACAGCATCAAGACTATAGGACCAATTGCTGCCAAGTCCAAATGCCTGGGCATCTTGACCCATTACCGGAATCAAGCATAACGCTGCTGCTACGCCACCAATTACTGTTGTGAGCCCCGATCGTGTCATAGGATTTAACCAGCTTTATCTAGGAGACTGGTAACTTACTACACACTTATCCTGCCCATGAAAATTAAGGTAACTAACACGAATTTATAAAGTTCAGAATAAGAAGCAATTAAAGAATAACAAGGATTTATGAGGAGGATCAAACCAGTAAAATCAGCGCAGAGACTAGGTTTTAACGATCACCCATTCATATTATCTGTGGATAAGGATAACTGGGTTTCTGTTACTAAGGGCAAGTGATTTAGGTCACAAAATCAGGTCAATTAGATCACAGCTACGGGCATCAAAGAACACCTAGATCACAGCCTTAACTCTGTATAGGAACTCTAAGAGGATGTTTTAAAAGTCCTTTTGTAAGTAGCAACAGACACGATCCCCCTTTTTAAGGGGGACTATGAGACTGATTCCCCCCTTAAAAAGGGGGACTAGGGGGGATCTCTGAGTGCTTAACATCACAGCTAACACCTTTTCAAACACCCTCTAAGCTGTGCCATAAAACTGATCGGTATCTAGTAAAACCTCGCCATAATCTGGAATCCAGGCTACCCACTGATGCTCAGAGGCAGGACACAGGAGTAAGGCTTGATCAGCACTAACCGCACTCAAAGGTTGCACCAGTC
The DNA here is from genome assembly GCF_050753385.1 of Pantanalinema rosaneae CENA516. Lineage (NCBI taxonomy): Bacteria > Bacillati > Cyanobacteriota > Cyanophyceae > Leptolyngbyales > Leptolyngbyaceae > Pantanalinema > Pantanalinema rosaneae. The sequence continues at coordinate 12,819 of NZ_JBLZFZ010000024.1, read as the reverse complement.
TGACCCAACTCGATCGCGCTAAATCCCCATCCGCACTCAGGGCTTGCTCTAACTGACGACGTTGCAAGTAAAGCTGAAATTCTGATTCAAGTTTCATCACCCATTCATCCTTAGCATTCAGATTCGATCGCAGAGAATGCTGGCGGAATGTTGGCTGACCTAGGGAAGGATCTCCTGACAGCAGGGCAATCAGCACCACCTCGACATTACAGCCGCCACTGTCGTTGAATTAGTTGACAAAATTAAGCCAACCCGAAAGCATTCTGTAGTTTATGATACAGAATTTTTGAGGAAAATCGTTCTCTACCAGATGACGGATTGTGAGCTACTCGCGCAACGTCTTATCCTCAAGGATGTTGAGACTTAGTTACGTTAGACGATCGCAATAAATACTAAAATTTTTCATGTTCTTACGTCAGAGGATTCTGAACCTATGCCTCTATCCGTTGGTGATACCGCTCCCCATTTCACAGTTAAAGATACGAATGGCAACACAGTTTCCCTGTCTGACTATGCGGGCAAGACGGTGGTGCTGTACTTCTACCCCAAAGATGACACCCCAGGTTGCACCAAAGAAGCGTGCAGTTTTCGGGATAACTACCAACGGTATTTAGACAAAGGCATTCCGGTGTTTGGAGTCAGCCTAGATGACGAAGCTTCTCACCAAGCCTTTACCAGCAAGTTTAATTTACCCTTTCCCCTCCTGGCTGATATTGATGGAGACATTACCAAAGCTTACGATGTCGAGGGTGAAATGAATGGGATGCGCTATGCCAAGCGGGTCACCTACGTGATTGGGAGTGACGGCAAAATTAGCCAGGTCTACACCACGATTAATACCGAAACTCACGCAACCGATATTTTGGCGGCGATCGGCGCTTAGGTGATCAGCCCACGGAATTCCAGCCGGACAGAGGATTGAGGGTGAACGTTGCAACTGTATGCAGCGATCGCGCCCTCTATCCTCTGTTTGGCTGACCATACACGCCAGTTCCAGGCGAAAAATTGAGCTTCTTTAACGGGTGCGATCGCTCTCAAGTGCGATGACTAGAATAGGGCTGGAGCGGACAAGCGACGATCGGGCAACTTTAGCGATCGTTGGTCGTCCACTAATCAGGGCTAGTCATCCCAGCAGAGGAATACGTTATGACAGAGACATCAATCCCAGCCGATTTACCAAGTGAACCAGGACAGGATTTTACCAACCTCGCCGCCAGTCCTGCTGCCGCTGTCTCTGCTTTGCTGACTTACACCGCTCCCAAAGAGTTATTGTTAAACACGCTGACTGTTTTAAAGGGCAACTATGACCCCCAAAAAATTGCCAAGGTCACGCTGGTTGCTGAAGATAAATACCCCCTGACGATCGCGTTAGATGCAGGGACAAAAACCTGGCAGGTTCGATTAGAAAAAGGGTTTCAATCGCCCGGAGCGCGATGGTTACGGTTAAAAGGACTGGACAGTGCAGGCAAGGAACTGATTAATCAGATCATTTACTTAACAGTTAGTAACAATCCGCTCACAGCAGGGCAATCCCTCAGCCTCAAGGTACTACAAGACACATTCTTTAAAGCCTCTCCTGCCGATTCCAGTACACTAACTGCCGCCGGGAAAGTGTTAGTCAAAGCTGGGCAAACATTTACTGTCAGTCGGTATGGGTATGTGGATGGTCATCTCAAAGTAGAACTGAAGGATGACATTGCCCCGGTGGGCAACTTCGGTTACTTCTATGAAAACTTTGTGCAACTGAGCAAAGGCACCCAAGTCCTGCGCTTCAATATTAACGATGTTCCGAATACCAAGCTTAGCGCTCAACTCCTGGTTGACACTACCACGCTGATTAAGGCAAAGGCGGTTGATTCCTCAACATTGCCAGACAACCAGAAAGCCCAACTATTACAAGGTCAGGTACTCGCGATTACCGGATATGCCTGTATTAAAGGACATTTCCGCGTCACGTTAGCCGCACCCTTACCGAATTTTGGTGACTCCGGTTATATCTACTGGCAGCATATTCATATTAAACGCGGCAATGAGGTGATTCCCTACGATCCGTTCGCCCTCACCGTCACGGCTCCTAAAGCCACATTGTTTAAGAAACGTCCCGTTGATTCGGCTGCCCTCAAGCCTCAGGAAAAATATCAGTTCCCGGCAGGTGAGTTTTATGGGGTATCAAGCTATGCCCTGGAAGCCGGACATATCAAACTGGCGCTTACAGAAGAACTACCGGGGTTTGGCAACACAGGCTATGTATTTCCTGCCTTTGTGCAAATGCGCCGGGGGGATCAAGGATTCAATCCCTTTCCGCCGCAGGTCGAACTGAATGTCCCCTATTTTTCCCAACGGGATAATCCCCGCTATTCCTGGGCAACCTGCAATGTCACGTCGATCGCGATGGCGTTTTACTACTATGGCGTTCGATCGAAGAGCGGTAAGCAATTAGAAGATGAACTGCTGCAATGGTGTCTGAACAAACGGGGGGAGGGTAGCCAAACCGATAACAATCTGCTGTCAGAACTGATTAAAGCCTACGGATTCAAAACCAGTTTTTCGACCACGCGCAAATGGTCAGAGGTCAAGAGTGAGTTAGCAAGTCGTCGTCCGGTGATTCTGGGCGGTGACTTTACCGCCAGTGGACACATTATTTGTCTGATTGGCTTTACGCCCCAGGGTTATCTGGTGAACGACCCCTGGGGTGATGCCTTAACTGGATACAACAATACGGAAGGTCGCAAGTTGTTATATCCCTATAGCTATATGGATCGGGTGGCAGGACCAGATGGTAGAGTATGGGCGCACTTTATCTCGAAGACGTAAGCGATCGCCGCAGGAACGCCAGGGGCGATCGTGGATCTGCTATCCATGAGCGATTTTGTTTATCAATACCCAACCCTATACCCCGGCATTCTGATTCGGCGCTATAAGCGGTTTTTTGCCGACATTGAACTGGCGAACGGCGAGGTCATCACCGCCCATTGTCCCAATACTGGACCGATGACGGGTGTATGCGTACCAGGGAGTGCCGTTTATGTTTCCCATAGCACCAGTCCGACTCGCAAACTTGCCTACACCTGGGAGTTAATTCAGGTTCACGATACAGAACCCACCTGGGCAGGCGTGAATACCAGTTTGCCCAATCGCGTGATTAAGCAGGCTTTGGCACAAAAACGCTTTCCGGAACTGGGAGACTACAGCCAAATTCAGTTTGAAGTCCCCTATGGACAGGAAAACAGTCGGATTGATTTTGTGCTAACCGGAACGAACCGACCTATTTATCTAGAGGTGAAAAATACCACCTGGGCACAGGGGCAGTTGGCTCTATTTCCCGATACCGTCACGACCCGAGGGCAAAAGCATTTGCGGGAACTGATGGGAGTGTTACCTACTGCGTCAGCCGTGATGCTGTATTTCATTAATCGCGGCGATTGTGTTGAGTTTGCCCCTGGGGATAGCGCCGATCGCGTTTATGGTCAACTATTGCGAGAGGCGATCGCCCAGGGCTTACTCGTACTACCCTGCCGTTTTGAGGTTAATCCTCTGGGTATCCGGTATCTGGGATTAGCCAAACTGACGCTGTAATTCCCTGGGGGCAAGCCGTATAGCCCTTTATGATTCAGATCACCGAATTTGAAGACTTAGATCAGCAATTAGTCTGTCAAATATCACACAGTTTCAAGGGGATTTGTCACCTGTAGCTAACAATTGATCAAGGATGATAGATCCTGTAAGCCCCAAATTTACAAGGAACGGTAATTATGAGACTCTCCTATCGTGGCACTGCCTACGAGTCCGTTGCCCCCGCGATCGAAGTTACGGAAAGTCAACTCACTGGCAAGTATCGGGGGGTGCCGACCCGGTTTTCCAGTCCAGCGAGCATTCCATTACCCCAATCCACCTTGAGACTGAGTTATCGCGGCACCCATTATCTTGGTTTGCGCTAACTTAAATTTTTATCATTAAACAAATCAGCCGATGGAGAGAACTCTGCTTCTAACCATCGGCTGACTAATCACGAAATCTGCAAGAAATTCAGATCAATATTTTAGTGGAGTAAACCTACTAATTATTGCTTTGCACGAATGCCAGGGTCAGGCTATCGTGAGCCAAGAAGTGAGCCAGATGGAAAGCTCGATCTTCCGTTTCCATTAGCATTTGTTCATACATCAGCCGAGTGGCCCGATCTCCTAAACTCTCTGCCTGAGCCGCTTGCCGCCGCAGCATACTAATCACGGCTTGTTCGGCTTGCAAATCATTTTCTACCATTTTGCGGCTGGTGAATGCGCCATCGGGTTCCGGCGTGAAGCAGCAAAGTTCCGCTAATTTGGTAAAACTGGCGGCTGGAATCCCACCTAAGCCATTCAGGCGTTCACCTAATTTATGCACATAACCTTCGACGGCTTCATAGCTATCCGAAAAGAATTCATGCAGTGAGTAGAACTCTGAACCTTCCACGACAAAGTGATGCTTCTGATATTGCAGATACAATGCTTGAAAACTCGCTAGAGCAATATTCAACCCTTCACAAATTGGGGTAGTAACAGAATGATCTAACCCAATGGGATTGTCACCGACCTGATCGATCGACCGGACAAGACTTTGAATGTCAGCCATATTCTCTCTCCCTAATCTGCCTAGCCGTGTTCATTACGAATACGCTTAATTTATCACGATTAAATGTGAAGTCAATTGTTACGGTTTGAGCTTATTAAGAAGACTTCTCAATACAAACGATAAAATTGCTGATTTTAGCTGTAGGAGGGCAGTTTGGCTTCCTTTTACAGGTAATAGAAATTGCAAAAATTGTCGATTAAACTTACTCAAAGTTATGGTTTAATCATTTTTTCCTTATTAGGATTTAATCATAATCATTAATTGTGCTCTATGTAGCAGTTTGCCAATGTGGATTTGTCATAGATAATATTTTTTAGAAGCCATAAAACGTGCCCGGTGAACAATTTAGAGTTAACTGAGTTTAAGGATTTCCTAACAAAGATTGAATTGTTTATCGTTGCATCACAATTCTGCTGTCCGGCGCGATCGACAGCAAACACTGCGGTAAAGGAATAACGTGCGATCGCCCACCATAACCTGCGTCATACCTGCTGCGATCGCAACCCCCTCTCTAGCTGCATCGGATCACGAAATAAGTGGCAGTTGAGCGGCTCGCCTAGTGAATCATCTTCTGGGAGTGCGGCGATGGTACATTGAACCCAGATGATTGAATGCACACACCCACCAGTTATATGAATCTGTCAGTATTGATCCTCGCGGCTCTAGGCATGGGGATTTTGTTTGGAGCTGGATTAACCGGATGGTTTCCCGAGGCGATCGTTCCGATTGATCACTATGTGTTAGCGCCGATCGGGCGGGCATTTCTACGACTGATTCAGTTTGTGGTTGTGCCGATCGTCTTCTCATCCCTGATTATGGGATTAACCCGAGTTCGAGACACCAACCAGGTCGGGCGATACGTGGTTAAACTGCTGGGCAGTTATGTGTTGACTAGCGCGATCGCGGTGTGTTGGGGATTAACCGTCTGCACCTTGCTCCATCCGGGGACGGGCATGACTGGTTTATCGATTCAAGCCGCTTCTAGTACCCAACCCAGTCAATCGTTAGTGGATTGGTTAGTTAGTTTAATTCCCGTGAATCCGCTAGAGTCAATGAGCAATGGTAATTTATTGCAGATTATCTTTTCAGCCGCTTTAGTAGGGATTGGGATTCAGCTAACGGGGGAAAAAGCCGCTCCCTTTCTCAGGTTCATTGAAAGCACCTATATTATTTTTGAAAAAATTCTGTTTGTAATTCTCTATACTGCTCCCATTGGCGTATTCGCCTTAATTAGTTCTGTTATTGCCAGTCAGGGCTTCGGATTAATTACCCGATTATTGGTATATATCTTGGGGCTACTATTGGCGTTTACAGTGATGATGGGATTTCATATCTGTATTTTATTAGCGCTAAAAGCGAAACCATTGGATTATTTCAAAAGTTTTTTTCCCACGTTTTCACTTTCCTTTGGGACGGCTAGTTCCAATGCGGTACTTCCCCTCTCCCTGCAAAATGCCGAAGAAGTCTATGGTATGAATCCTGCGATCGCCAGTTTTGCCATTCCCTTAGGCTCTGCCTTAAAACGAGATGGTTCCGCGATTTACCAGGGATTTAATGCGTTATTTATCGCCCAAATTTATCAAATTCCCCTGACGACCGAACTACTGGTCTCGATCGGACTGAGTACCTTGCTGGTTTCCTTCAGCACTGCCGGAGTTCCCGGTTCCGGGATTATTTCCATGACCACGGTCTTAGCCGCCGCCGGATTACCCGTTGAAGGTGTGGCGATCGTGGCTGGAGTCGATCGGATCACCGATGGCTTCAAAACGATCGTTAATGTCTCGAGCAATTTAGTCAATGCTGTGATCCTGAGTCGCTGGGAAGGGATTGAGATCGGTACACCAACGGCGATCACAGTATTACGCTCGGAAGTGACGACACCCATTCGCGAAGAGGGGTAATCGTGATCGAGGATTACCGATTAATACAAGCATCCACATTCGCCACGGCATCCTGGAATAAGTCACCCTTAAACCAGGTTTGGCGCACTTGTTTTGCCTGGGGATCTAATAAAAATGTATTCACAGTTTGCTGCCAGTTGGTGTCGTTATTCGGCAGAATTAAGCCATAGAAATCGCAGGTCAACGGTTGTTTTGGAAGCAAACTATATTGCTCGATCGGCAGACTTTGCCGCAAGAGTTCCCCCGCCAATAACACACCATCTCCCGCAAAGGCATCGATCGCCCCTGTCGTTACCGCTTGTACCGCTTCCGATCTGCCGGACACACCCGGAAAATTCACTAAGGTACTTTGGGGAAATTGTTGGCGGACAAATTGCTCCGTCAGGCTATCGGGCAATACTCCCACCTTGCGTCCTTGCAGAAAGTTTGCCAAATTCATCGGGTTAGCGTTGGCTTGTTTAACTAAAAACTGCGTTCCGGCGGCAAAGAAGGGATTGGAAAAAACCACTCCAGCAACTCCGCGACGAATCGTATTCGGACCACACTCTAGATGCACCGTTTGATTGGCTACCAGTTGAAAGCGGTTTTCCAGAGTAGATTGCAGTTTCACCACCTCAATCGGCACAGACAACTTCAGTTGCCGTTGTAAGTAAGTGGCAAAGCTATCCACTAATGCCGAACAATACCCTGTCCACTGATCTTTTTGCGGATCAACATAGCCTAACGGAGCCGCATCACTCCGAAATGCCACTTTGAGTGTGCCCGTTCGTTGAATTTCCTGCCCGATCGATTCCTGGCGTTGAGCAACTCGTTGACCGATCGGGGGTGGAATAATCGGTTCCGGCGGTGGACTGCCGTAAGCCGCTTGGAGTTGTGGGGCAGTTAGCGATCGCACCAGCTTCAGTTTCAACGGCTCCTGTCCGTAGGCTTCGGCATAGGAGGGAGTCAGGTAGCGCAAATACTCCGGACGATTAGCCACATAGGCATTAAAAAATGCCACCGATAAGGCATACACATACTGCCGTCCCAGGTTGGGGGCTGGACTGCGTAAAATCCCCGGTAGGCTGGCATTAATCTCATCTGTAGCCGTTGAGAAGTGAGTGCCATTGACCATTAACGCTAGATATTTGTTCGGGGTATTCAGCCACAAAAACGGATGCACCTGTTCCTCCGCCACTGGCGTAAACACATCCCGACTGCCCGCCATAATCATTGTGGGAATCTCGATCGTGCTGAGTCCTTCGGGGCCATACAACACACTGGTTAGAGGATAGGCAGCAAATACAGCCTTAATGCGGCGATCGACAAAGCGATAGTCCTGCGGTGGGAGGTAGCTGGCTCGACACTGCAACAACACCGAAAAGTTGAGAATATGTTTATCTGGTACACATTCCTGGTTTAACCGCGCCACATTCACCGTGGCACCCGCTACCGCTAATGCCGTGGTCGCGCCATAGGAATTCCCCAACATACCAATCTGCTGCATATTGATCCGGTTAGCCAGATTTGGATCATTGGCAACTAGACTTTCTAAGTGATCCAGCATGTAGGAAATTTCGATCGGGCGATTCACCACTTCCATCGGGCTAATATCCACATTCAGTAGCCCTTGCAAGTAAAGCTGACGATAGGGTAGATCACTGCCGAGATGTTCGGGGGCGACGATCGCAAACCCGTGGGAAGCCAAATGCTTCAAGACATAATCATAGGTTTCGCGGGTAGACCCAAAACCATGACTCATAACAATCAATGGGGCTGGTTGCGATAACCCTTCCGGCAAATACAGATCAACGGGCAAATCATAATTGGTGGCTAATCCTTGTTGCGTTTGTCGCACCGCCGCGATCGGCATCGTTAAGGTAGTTTTGCTGTAGCGATAGGGCCCCGGTTGCCCTAAGTCCGGCAGTTGGGAGGGATCAATCGCCGGTTCGGCAGCGGCTTCTATGGCAGCTTGGCGATCGACCGCAGCAACTAAGGCATCGCGATATTCCGGCACCGCCTGAACTGTTTTGACTAATTGCAACACCGTGGCTAAATCAATGCGAATATCATCTGTCGGGAAGTAGCGCAGCACGTTTAAGAGGGTTAATCCCTCTGGATCGCCACCCGCTTGAATCATCGCCGATCGAATGCCGTGAAACCCGTTGACATCATACCGAGGCTGAATAATTTCCCCTAACCGCCTCAGCAAGCCTTCCCCCATTTGCACTTGCAAAAACCGATCGAGGGTCAAAAAATCAACTTCTAGTTTTGTCTGTAAACCTTTCCGGAGCAAGGCTTGAGTTCTCGCATCTAACCGCCGCACCAAAAAGGTTAATTCTGGCGTAGTCACGGTGCCGGTTTTGACAAAAGTTTCCAGAGCATTGACTGAAATCGATCGCTCAAAGGTGCCAAACGATAAGCGAATCCGTTCAGCGCTATTGGCTGGCTGCGGCAGCATGGCATCAGCTAATAATCCAAAACTGACAATACTGGCTGTCGCTAACCAACTGAGGAATGTTCTTCGTGCGATCGTCTGAATGCCCATGCTTGACCTATCTCGTTTAGCCAGAGTCGTGATGCACTCTATAGTCTGGCACTCGTTTCGTCAAGCAATTTTGAATAAGTATGAATCTCAATCTTTAGCGATCGTTAGCCTATCCTGGGTTGCGATAATGGCTGACCTTTGGCTGTATCAGCAATCACACTAATATTGCCGTCCGGCTCCATAAACGCCTGTTTTACCTCTTCAATTTTTTCGACTCCCTGCTTACGAAGTTGCAACCGCAGTTCACTCTCTGTAATCAGTTCTCGGCGCATATTGCGATAAATCATACGACCATTTTTCACCAGCAATAATGGCGGTGCGGACAGCAAGCGTTGAACGCCAGGAAATTGGTAGCCTAACCAGTTGAGTAAATAACTCCAAAAAATAATGGTGCCAATTAAAATCAGCCCGTCAGTAATCGATGTGTAATTGGTTGCCATGGCATTTTGGGCAGCATTGGCAAACAGAATCACCACGAGTAAATCAGTCACCCCAACCGCGCCAACTTGACGGCTGGGTAAGAATCGGAGCAGGAAAAACAATCCTAAGTAAACGATCGTGCCGCGCAAAAAATGTTCAGCCAGGGAAATGTTGGGCACAAACAGTCTATGCCAATCCACGGTGAGTAGCAGATCCATCATTTGGGTTAATCTCGTCAAGTTAGCGATCGCTGTAGCAGAAATCGTCTAATGTTCCAAATTACTGGCTCCTGAATGATTTGTCTTCTCACAAAAGAATGACTCTAGTTGAATGGCACTGACTTAAGGACACGCTTCACTCTGATCGCCCCCTTTTCTGATATACCCGTAGGGCTTTAAGCCCCCAACTTTGGGGGACTTTGAGGTTCGGCTCCCTCAGAATATAGCCTGACGGCATTGTAGAAAGGGGGTTTGGGAGCAGTTCGGATTGTTATTTCAGTGACATTCGACTCTAGTTGCCCTTAAGACACGATCGCTTCGGGAAACTGCTGTCGTAACACTGGTATGACCGGACAGGGTTTGCGATCCTCTAAATTTTCTGGCTTATTCCAGGTAAACGGGGCTTTTTGAGCCGCCGACATCCATAACAACCGTTTCGCCCGAGTCATCGCCACATACAACAAGCGAAATTCCTCCGCCGTCTTCAAATTCTTGGCTTTTTCCCACGCCTCCACCACATTCGGCAAGGGAAATTGATCATGCAAACTAGCTCGAATTTGCGCCCGCGCCACTTCTGACAAGGTAAAGTCACCTAGAAACTGCCACTGAGGCGGAATCCGGGCGGCATTCGGGATCATATTCTCATGCAAAAACGGTAGAAAGACATAATCCCAATCCAGCCCTTTGGCTTTATGCATGGTGATGATCGTTAGTTGTCCACCCGCCGTATAGCGAGATTCCATCGCCTCAGCATCCACCGGCTCAAACCGCTCCGAAGCCACAATTTCACTTAATACACCTAATAATGCGGACAACGCATGATTTCCAGTGGTTTGTTGCAGCAAGCGATCGGTCAATTTATCCGCCGTGGCTAATTCGCTCTGGTCATAGTCCAGGGTATAAGCCAGGAAGGGAATTAATTGATACGTCGGCAATTCCAATCGCGCCCGGAGCAAGCTGGTACAGTAGCGTCGGGCTTGCAACACCGCATCGGATTGGGGGGGATCGATCGCACTGGGATACAAAAATTGTTCTGGAAACGCCACCAGGGCATTCAAATCCTGGGTAGGAATCAACCGCCGATCGACCAGGGTAGTTAATGCCGCTTTCAGATAATCCGGGGAATGGGGGCGATCGCAGAATTGCAGTAACCGCAGCAGTTCCGCCGGGACGTGGGATTGGCGATCCTGTTGTCCCACCTCATAAATGGGAATATCTTCACCATGCCAGCGCTTTAACTCCCTGGCAATAAATCGTCCTTGCTCGTTCACCCGCACCAACACCGCCGCCTGTGCCTGGGGATCTTGCTCAAACAACTGCATCACCCGTTGCCCAATCAATTCCACGGTTTGATAGACATCGTCCGGGCGATATAGCTCCAGTCCCCGCCCTGCTGCCTCCGGGTTAGCATTCGGTTGCGGATCATCAGATCCAACCGGATCGATCGCCTGGGGACGAAAGGGTTGAATCGGCCCAGCAAGGTGCGATCGATTGACCCACTGCAACATAAAATTGGCGGCAGTAATAATCCGGCGATTACTCCGTCCTGCCTGGGTCATCGTGGCTAGACGCTGCTGCTGGCGACAGGCATCACAAAATTCCCGAAAGTAGATCGGGTCAGCCGGAGTAAAGGTGGAGTTAATCGCCTGATTCGGATCACCCACTCGCACTAGATTCAAGCGATCGGGATTATTTGGATCAGTAGGATCCGCCGCCAAAATTTCTAACAATCGGGTTTGCAACGGACTGGAATCCTGCGCTTCATCTTCAAACACCCCAAACACCTGGGTTTGCCAGAACTGCCGTACCGCCGGATCTTCCAGCACTCGTAATGCACCTAAGATCATCTCGTCATAGTCCATTAAGTTCCGACTACGCAGTTGTGCCTGGTAGAACTCGTACAATCCTGCCGCGATCGCCAGAATCTCATAATCCGGTGCTGACTCTTCCTCTGCACTCAGCGATCGCACGATCGCATCTCGACCTAATTGCTCAAGATCCGGCGGCAACAACCCCGAACTTTTGGCTTCCCGAATCACCGTGTTCGCCAAGTCGGGTAGAACCTCCGTCCGTAACACCGACTGTCGCCGTAACCGTTCCGTCTCCTCCCCATCAAACTGCCGTCCCTCTAATAGCAATTGATACTGACGCGGATTTGCCGCGAGCCACTGCTCCACACAGGTACGAATTAACCGATGTCCTTTCTCTGGCGTAATTAACACACTATCGGGATTCAACCCCGACAACTCCAGATGACTGCGAGCGATCGACCAGGCAAGCCCATGCAATGTATGCACCGAAAAGCCACCAACCGGCAACGATAGCTGCTTCAGATTCTCGCGAATTTTTGCCTTAATATTCGCGGCGGCCGATCGCGTAAACGTCACCACAATCAACCGCCGCTTTTGATGCAACTGATTTCGAGCGATCGCGATCGCGGCAGCCGCCGCCATTCCCGTTGATTTTCCGGCTCCCGGTACGGCGGATACCGCTAATGCACCGCCCTGCCAGTCGGCAAGTTCCTGTTGTCCGGGGCGCAGGGTCGCTCGGAGATCTGCGATCGAGAGGGGAGGTGAAGTCAGGAGCATGGAGGGGGAGGTAGCGGAGATGAGGAGGATGGGGAGGGTGGGGAAGAACAGCGCAATCCTAGAACAGATCCAGTGGTAAATGTCCGAAGGTTTCGTTCACATCCCCATCATAGGCAGATTGGCAGGAAACGAGAACGCCGCGATGCTGCCCAATATAGGCATCGGTATGACACCGTCCTGTTTTAGGGTTGTACTTGACATAAACAATGCCCGCTAAGGGAGGTACGGTTGGACTTTCTTCATATCCCAACCCTGCCAAATAACGATGTAGCGCTGTCGTCGCTTGCTCAACGCTATCGGCACAAATGCCAAAAATTTGGTAATCCGAATGGTGAGCTACTAATAATAGTGCCTGACGAGTTAACGCCCGATCGGGAATCATTTCTGGAGCCAGGCGATCGAGACAGGTAAACCGCCGCAACACACTTTGCGCCTCAGCTAGCATCAACCTCTCCGAGTCTGAAGCAACCATAATAGTCATCCCCTATACCAACTCAATCAGCCTACCACCTCTCCCACCGCCCCCATCGCCCTCACCCTGTCTCTTATACACATCT